>JUNU01000442.1 GCA_001067655.1 Neisseria lactamica | reverse complement strand
CTTTGAGCTAAGGCGAGGCAACGCCGTACTGGTTTAAAGTTAATCCACTATAACGGCAGCGATATTTCGTCCGCCACATCAAACAAAGGTCGTCTGAAACCTGTTGTCGGTTTCAGACGACCTTTTTCATGGTGCGGCAAAATGGCTGTGTTGAATCAAAACGCATCTGCAGGCATTTTGCCGTATCGGGATTTTTCATTATCGGACTGTTGCCCGATTTGGCTTAATCCAACAACGCGTCCACAAACGCGCGCGCGTTAAACGGACGCAAATCGTCTATGCCTTCGCCCACGCCGATGTAGCGGACGGGGACGGGGCGGTCGGAGGCAAGCGCGGCGAGGATGCCGCCTTTTGCCGTACCGTCGAGTTTGGTGACGATTAAGCCGGTCAGTCCTAACGCTTCGTCAAAGGCTTTGACTTGGTTGACGGCGTTTTGCCCGATGTTGGCATCGAGGACGACGATGATTTCGTGTGGTGCGTCGGGCATGGCTTTTTGCAGCACGCGTTTTACTTTTTTGATTTCTTCCATCAAATGAAGCTGCGTGGGCAGGCGGCCGGCTGTATCGGCAAGCACGATGTCGATGCCGCGCGCTTTGGCGGCTTGGACGGCATCGAAGCAGACGGCGGCGGAATCGCCCGTGGTTTGCGAAATGACGGTAACGTTGTTGCGTTCGCCCCATGCCTGAAGCTGCTCGCGGGCGGCGGCGCGGAAGGTGTCGCCGGCGGCAAGCAGCACGGATTTACCCTGCGCTTGGAAGTATTTGGCGAGTTTGCCGATGGAGGTGGTTTTGCCCGCGCCGTTGATGCCCGCCAGCATGATGACGAACGGCTCTTTCGTCTCGGGCAAGACCAGCGGTTTTTCCAACGGCTTAATCAGGTCATACAAGGCTTCTTTCAATGCGCTGCGCAATTCGTTGCCGTCTTTCAGCCCCTTGAGGCTGACGCGGTTGCGCACGTCTTTCATCAGGTATTCCGTCGCTTCCATGCCCATGTCGCTGGTAATCAGCACGGTTTCCAGCTCTTCGTACAAATCCTCATCGATTTGCCCGCCGCCGAACACGCCCGCCAGCGATTTCGCCATTTTGTCGCGCGATTTGGTTAAACCCTGTTTCAAACGCGCCGCCCAGCCGAGTTTGGGTTCAGTTTCGGATGGCTCAGAAGTTTCAGACGACGTGGCGACGGCTGTATTTTCAAAGGCTGTTACGGAATGTTCTTCAGATATTGCAGGCGCGGCTTCAGCTTGGGTTTCTAAGGTTTCAACGGCTTCTACGGTTTCAGACGACCCGTCGTTGACCGCTTCATGGACGTGTTCTACTGCTGCGGAAACATTTTCGGCAGCGGTTTCGCTGACCGCTTCCACGCATTCTTCCACTTTTTCGACCGTTTCAGACGACGTTTCGACGACTGCCTCGCGGACGTGTTCGACCGTTTCGGAAACATGTTCAGCCACAGTCTCGCGGATTTCTTCGGCGCGCTCTTTTGCGTTTTCTACCGCCGTTTCGACTGCCGCCGTCAGCTCTTCCGCTTTTTCGCTGACATTTTCCTGAACCGTGTCAAGCGTTTGCGAAACGGCAGCTTCCGCGTTCTCTACGGCTTCGGCGGCGGTTTCTTGAATGCGGGTTTCTTCTTGAGCGGGCGTTTCCTGTTTTTTCTTGCGGCGGAAGAAGCTGAACATTGAATTTTCCTTTTAATTTTAGAAACTTGAAATAGGGCGTATTGTAGCGTATTTTGCGCGGCAAGGTCGTCTGAAAACGTGATAATCGAATAAGGTTTGCTGACGTGTTCCGCGGATGGAAGTACAATACCCGTCTTCTCGGTTTCCGCTATTCGGGACGCCGCATCGTCCCCAAGTGGAATAAGGTCATTTTACTCCGTATCGTTTTGATTTTTAAAAGGTAAGAAAAAATGAAAAGAATATTTTTTACCATCCTGTTTTTGTCTACGGCTGCCTATGCCAGCCACACCTATTCATCAGACAATTTGACTTGCACATACCAAGATTTGACCGCTCCAAACAGCCGACCGCAAACAACGGCTTGCAGCAGCCTGGCTTGGGAAAGCGCACAAGTCTACGATGAAAAACGCGGCGGCTATATCGCGGGGAACGGGGAAGAGTACAAATTGAAAAATGGAAAAACGATTGTTTTTTCGTATGAAGCCTTTATGAAAACGAAAGAATCCAACCCGACAGGCGGCAAATGGACTCATTCGACCAAACTGATGAATAACAATACTTACACCACCTCCGAGCGTACATTCAAAGGCAAAAGCTGGACCTGCTACCGCTCGGAAAAAGAAGAATTATGCGTAGATGCCCCAAGCCTTTACGCCATCTTATCGGCTGTTAATTAAATCTCCTCTGCTTTGGGCTTTGCCTAATATATCGATAATTTAGAAAGGTCGTCTGAAAACGCGGCATATATTTTCACCGAGCAACGACCTTGTCGGGAAATACGAACTTGCCGAACATCCCGTTTATGTATATGATAACGAACACCGTGCCGGTGTAGCTCAGTCGGTAGAGCAGCGCATTCGTAACGCGAAGGTCGGGGGTTCGATTCCCTT
>JUNU01000051.1 GCA_001067655.1 Neisseria lactamica | reverse complement strand
TACTGTCTGCGGCTTCGTCGCCTTGTCCTGATTTAAATTTAATCCACTATAAGCAGACTGCTTTTTCAGACGACCTTTTGAGATTTACTTCAATGGACGGATGCCGACGGCGTCGCGTACTTTGTCCAGCAGTTCGCGCGCTTCTTTGCGCGCTTTGGCTGCGCCTGCCTGCAAGATGTCTTCGATTTGCGAAGGATTGGCGGTCAGCGCGTTGTAGCGTTCGCGCGGTTCTGCCAGCTCGGCGTTGATTTTGGCGGCCAAGAGTTTTTTGGCTTCGCCCCATGCCAGGCCTTCGGCAAGCATTTGTATGAATGCTGCGGTTTCAGACGGCGTGGAGAAGGCTTTGTAGATTTCAAACAAAGGGCTTTCGTCGGGCTGTTTCGGCTCGCCCGGCTCTTTCATGTTAGTGATGATTTTGTTGACCGATTTTTGGGTTTTCTTGTCGTTTTCCCAAAGCGGAATGGTGTTGCCGTAGGATTTGGACATTTTGCGTCCGTCCAAGCCGACCAAGAGTTCGACGTTTTCGTCGATTTTCACTTCGGGCAGGGTGAAGACTTCTTTGAAGCGGTGGTTGAAGCGGCCGGCGATGTCGCGCGCCATTTCGACGTGTTGGATTTGGTCGCGGCCGACGGGCACTTCATTGGCGTTGAACATCAGAATGTCGGCGGTCATCAGGATGGGGTAGCTGTACAGACCCATTTCTACGCCGTGGTCGGGGTCTTCCTGATTGTTTTCAGCGTTTGCCTGCACGGCGGCTTTGTAGGCATGGGCGCGGTTCATCAGACCTTTGGCGGTGATACAGGTCAGAATCCAGTTCAATTCCATCACTTCGGGAATGTCGCTTTGGCGGTAGAAGGTGGTGCGCTCGGGGTCGAGTCCGCAGGCAAGCCAAGTGGCGGCAACGGCTTGGGTGGATTGGTGAATCATCTCCGGCTCGTGGCATTTGATGATGCCGTGGTAATCGGCGAGGAAGAGGAAGGATTCGGTATCGGGGTTTTGTGCCGCGCGGACGGCAGGGCGGATGGCGCCGACGTAGTTGCCCAGATGCGGGATGCCGGTGGTGGTTACGCCTGTGAGGACGCGTTTTTTGCTCATGGGGATATCCTTAATGGCTCAAGGTCGTCTGAAAATAAAATAGAGATGGATTATACCTGATTTCGATGTGTTTCAACTTTACGGAAGTCGGCGGTTTCAGGCAGGTTTCCCAACAAAATGGATGGGTAAAACCGTCAAGTCAGTTGCGTGAAATAATAAAAACGGATGATTTGTTTTTGGCGGAGTTTCAAATATATCCGTTCTGCTGTACATCGCGGTTGAAACGGAATTTATAAAACCCTACCAACTGTCGCGCTTCATGCGGTCGAGTTGGCGGCGGTCGCGTTTGGTCGGTCTACCGTCGGGATACGCCGCGCTGATGCGGCTTGCTTGGTCAAGCTGTTTTTGCGCTTCGCGTTCGGCGGCGGTTTTCATGTCTTCTTCGTAAAGCTGACGCGCTTCGGGGGCGGGGCGGCGCTGGTGGTTGAGTGCCAATACTTTGATTTTGTAAGGCAGTGAATTGAGTGTCAGGTCGATGATGTCGCCTGCGCTGATGTTTTTGCTGTTTTTGACTTTGGCGCCGTTGACCTGAACCCTGCCCAATTCGATATGTTTTTGAGCCAGCGCGCGGGTTTTGAAAAAGCGCGCAGCCCAAAGCCATTTGTCGAGCCGCATCGCCGTATTGTCGTGTTCGTTTTTCATAGCCTGTTTGAAATGATTGAACTGAATGGAAGTTTATCATAAGATACGGCACTTCATTTGTTTAGTGCAGATATACTATATCATCCGCAAAAGGTCGTCTGAAAAGGCATCCGCCCGATTATCTGCCGTTTTGCACGGCATATCCTCCATGAGAAATGCTGCCAAATATGCCTGATTCGCGTATGATAGCGGCAGCGTCCCTACCGAGAGCTTCACCCTATGAAACCAGTTTTTTTGGATTTTGAACAACCCATCGCCGAATTAACCAATAAAATCGAAGAGTTGCGCTTTGTGCAGGGCGAATCCGCCGTCGATATTTCCGATGAAATCGCCAGATTGCAGAAGAAAAGCAACGACTTGACCAAATCGATTTTCAACAAGCTGACGCCCGCTCAGATTTCGCAGGTTTCACGTCATCCCCAACGTCCTTACACCTTAGATTACATCCAAGCCATTTTCACCGATTTTGAAGAGTTGCACGGCGACCGCCATTATTCAGACGACCATGCCATCGTCGGCGGTTTGGCGCGCTTCAACGGTCAAAGCGTGATGGTTATCGGCCATCAAAAAGGCCGTGACACCAAAGAAAAAATCCGCCGTAATTTCGGTATGCCGCGCCCTGAAGGCTACCGTAAAGCACTGCGCCTGATGCAGACTGCCGAGAAGTTCAATATTCCCGTGATGACTTTTGTCGATACGCCGGGCGCGTATCCGGGCATCGGCGCGGAAGAGCGCGGTCAGTCCGAAGCCATCGGACGCAACCTGTACGAATTGACCCGCCTGCGTGTGCCGGTTTTGTGTACCATTATCGGCGAGGGCGGTTCCGGCGGCGCGCTGGCGATTGCGGTCGGTGATTACGTCAATATGCTGCAATATTCGACTTACTCGGTTATCTCTCCGGAAGGTTGTGCGTCCATTCTGTGGAAAACCGCCGAAAAAGCGGCAGATGCCGCGCAAGCCTTGGGCATTACCGCCAAACGCTTGCAAGAACTGGATTTGATCGATACCGTGATCAACGAGCCTTTGGGTGGGGCGCACCGCGATTTTGAAACGACCATGAAAAACGTCAAAACGGTTTTGGAAGCCGAGTTGCGCGAAGCGCAAAATATGCCGATGGCGGACTTGCTGTCGCGCCGTTTCGACCGGATTATGGCTTACGGCAAGTTTACGGATAAGTAAACAATTAATGTGCAGAAAAGCAGGCAGAAGCCCCCCTGCCTGCTTTTTCATTTCTCAAAACTTGCCTTGCCGACAAAACATAGATTACGCCATATGAACCAGACGTCGTCTGAAAACCTTCCGTCCCAATGCCGCAGTTTGTTGGATACCTTGCGGCTTTCGGCGCGTTCGCTTCCTGATGGTTGTACGGTAACGGTCGGATTGAGCGGCGGTTTGGATTCGGTGGTGTTGCTGCATATGCTCGCGTGTTTGCGGGAAGAGCTTGGATTGGACGTACACGCTTTGCACGTTCATCACGGATTGAGCCGCAATGCGGATGACTGGCTGGGGTTTTGCACACGCTTATGCCAAGAATGGAATGTGCCGTTCAGAAGCGTAAAAGTTGAAGTCAAAAAAGACGGCTTGGGAATCGAAGCCGCCGCACGGAAAGCGCGTTATCAGGCGTTTTCAGACGACCCCTCCGGCATCATCGCGTTGGCGCACCATCAGGATGACCAAATTGAAACATTCATGCTCGCGGCGGTTCGCGGCGGCGGTATCAAAGCACTTGCCGCTATGCCGCCATGGCGCAAGCTGGATGAGGAAACGCAAATTTGGCGGCCGCTGCTGACGTTTTCCCGAAAAGAATTGGAAAGCTACGCCGCTGCCTGCAATCTGCCGAACATCGAAGATGAAAGTAACGCCGATACAGCTTTTTTAAGGAATTGGATGCGTTACGAGGCGTTGCCGGTTTGGCGGGAGCGCATTCCGAATTTCGACCGTCATGTTTGTGCCAACATCCGTTCTTTGCAAACCGATTTGGCGATTTTGGACGAAGTTGTCGATGCGGATTATCAAACGGTTTGCGAGAGCGGACGCTTCCAAGTCAGCCGCTGGCAGACATTCAGCGAAGCGCGCCGCGGCCGGATTCTTTGGCGGTTTTTTAAAGAGAATGGGATTGTGGAGAGTTCTCCGAGAAAGCTGGCGGATTTCGCGCGGATACTGTTGGAAGCGGAAACTGCACAATGGCAGTTCGGCGAAACATCGGTATGTTTATACCGGGATTTTTTATTTATATTGAAACAAAGCCAGTTTGCAGACGCAGATTGGATAAAGGGAAAAGAAGTCAGAGGTCGTCTGAAAGATATTCTCCAAGAAAACGGCTTTTTTCTGGTGCCACACCGCAATGGATTGCCGGAATCGGTCTTGGAAGAAGAAGGAATCATTCGGACGGCGGGCAGCGATGATATGATGAATGTAGGGTTTTTGTTCAAAAATGTTAAGAAAGTGTTGCAAGAAAACCATATCGTACCGTTCGTTAGAAAATGCTGGCCGATTATCACAAATACTGACGGAAACTGCATTGCTATTGTTAACCTTACGGTAAGCCACGATTTTCAAGGGTTTGACGGCTTTTTACCGGTTTACGGAAAATTTTTGAGATATAAATGGAACTAAATACGGCGGCAGCTGTCTTTAACTGGCACAGCACGCTTTACTACTTTATAGCTTATAATGCAGTTATTACAAAAGGTAAGATATGAATGATCGCCAGATTGATCAGGCCTTGGTAGAGCGCGCACAGAAGGGCGAACAAAAAGCATTCGAGATGCTGATGTCCAAATATCAGCGTCGGCTCATCAGATTGATTTCCCGTTTTGTCAAAGACGAACACGAAGTCAACGATGTGGCGCAAGAGGCAATGATTAGGGCTTATCGGGCCTTGCCGAACTTCCGAGGCGAGAGCGCTTTTTATACTTGGTTGTATCGGATTGCCATCAATACCGCCAAGAACTTCTTAGTAACATCAGGAAAGCAGCCGTTCGTCAGTGCAGAGGCTGCTAATGAAGACGGGGATATTCTGGATTTATCGGATCAGATTGCGGATTACCATACGCCGGAAGCTGAAATGATCAATCGGGAAATCCTGCAAACAGTCGAATCAACGATTTCGCATTTGCCCGAAGACTTACGCAAAGCCATTACCCTGCGGGAAATGGACGGTTTGTCTTACGAGGAAATAGCCAAAATTATGGATTGTCCGATAGGAACGGTCCGCTCCCGTATTTTCAGGGCGCGGGAAGTGATAGCAAAAGATTTGAGGCCGCTGCTGGAAACCTCTGAAAATCAAAGGTGGTAAAAAAATGGTAACAACTATGGATACAACAAGAGAATATGTTTCCATGCTGATGGATGGAGACCAAGTAAGCGAAGAGATGCTTGACCGTCTGTTGTCCGACGATGCCGCTGCCGAAGCGTGGTATGAGTACCATCTGTTAGGCGATTGCATTCGCTATAAAGCAGGTACGGGGCGTGATGCGGATTTCATGCAAAGCGCGGCATTTACCGCTACGCTTGCGGAAATCAGCGAAGAACACAAGCAACGTCATGAAGCCGAAGTTGCTGCCGCGATGCCTGTTAAGGAAGCGCAAGCTGCGAACAACTCTTTCTTCAAATCTTTCGCCGTTGCCGCCAGCGTGGCTGCGGTTGCCGTCGCCGTATGGCAATTCGGTCCGCAAGTGAAGGGCGACTCTTCAGGCATGGTTGCGGAAAAAGCTGTTGAAACCAAAAACCAGCAGGAAAATATCGTACCCGTAGCCGCCAATCCGACAGCAAAAAATGCTTCGGACGCTGTGGTAATGCCTGAATCTGCAAAGAATGATAAAGGTGTGAGTCAGACTACGGTTCGAACCGAAATGCAGGTTCAACAGGACTCCGCCGTTCATTAAACTGCATAGAGATACAGATTTCCATCAAGTAGAGAAATCCCTTCCCGAGCTATTCGGGCAGGGATTTTATTTTTGATGGTATAGTGGATTAACTTTAAACCGGTACGGCGTTGCCTCGCCTTAGCTCAAAGA
>JUNU01000441.1 GCA_001067655.1 Neisseria lactamica | reverse complement strand
GCTGTCTTGGTCGGTGTAGATATAGGTGTAGCTGCCTTTGTAGGTGTACTCCTGCAATAGGCGGCTGCCGTCCCAGACGAAGTGGGTGCGTTTTGGGTCGGTGCTCGTCCAGGCGAGTTTGTCTTGGCGTTCTTTGGAAAGGCGTCTGCCGAACGGGTCGTAGGCGTAGGTCCAGATCTCGGTATTGCCGGCGGGCTTTTTGATTTCGGCGCGGACGAGCTGGTTTTCTAAATCGTATTGGTAATATTGGTTTTCGCCATTAGGCAGCTGGCGGTAGATCAAATTGCCCAATGCGTCGTAGGTGTATTCGATGCCGTTGTATTCTTTGAGGCGGTTGCCGCTGACCGGGTTAGGGTTGGCAGGTGATTTCAGACGACCTTGAGTTTTGGGGTCGTCTGAAATCGGCGCGGTCGCTTTGCCCTCTCCCACGGGAGAGGGAGCAGATGTCGGGATGTCGAGGATGTTGTGGGCGGGGTCGAAAGCGAAGGTTTCGCTGCGGCCGGTTTGGCTGTTGCGGGCTTCTTGAATGCGTCCGATTTTGTCGTAAACGTAATGAAGGACACCGCTTCTTTGGTCGGCACTTTGGATCAGGTTGCCGGCTTTGTCGTAGGCGTAGCGGCGGTTGACGGCGCCGCCGGCCAGCGGGTTTTGTTTGCCGCGGGGTGTTTGTGTGCCGCTCCAGACGGTACGCTGGCTTTTCAGACGACCCATGGGGTCGTAGTCGTACA
>JUNU01000050.1 GCA_001067655.1 Neisseria lactamica | reverse complement strand
AGCAGCGCATTCGTAACGCGAAGGTCGGGGGTTCGATTCCCTTCTCCGGCACCAGCTTGGATAAAGAGAGGTCGTCTGAAAACTTGGTTTTTATGTTTTCAGACGACCTTTTTCATAGAGAGCGGATGCAAATAAGGTTTGCTGACGTTTATTTAGCAGATAAAAAATGCTGCTCTTCTCAGTTTTTGCGCTTCATGGTGTTGTTTCCTGCGCGAAGCAAGGTTGTTTACGCTATTTCATTGCTGCTGCGACTTTGGCAGTTTATTCGTCATTTCATTATGTTGTCCCTGCGGCAATACCATCGGCACATTCAATATGAACCGCACATGGTGTTGATATGGGGTAAACACGATGGCTTTCGCTTCGGGGTCGTAGTGCAGCTCACGGGATGGGCTGCCGTACCGGGCAAGGACATTCGACAGCTCGGCGGTACGTTGGTTTTCAGGCAGTCTGTATAAGGCAAGTGCAGCCTGAAAAGCACGCTGCTGCATTTGCGTGTCTTGCAGGCGGCGGGCATAGGGATCAACGTTGCCGCCGTAATCTTCGTTAATAAACCGGCAACCCAGCGCGTTACGCAGACAGGCAAGGCTGCCGTACTGCTGCCAGAAAGTTTGCGGCATTTGGGCATCCTGCGGCGCCCATACAGGCAGATCTTGCGCGAAGGCCTGCTGTGTCGGCGGCTCACAGCCAAAAGCAAACTGTTTGCTGGCAAGTGTTCGCGAGTGCTCAGGCGAGAACAACACGGGCACGAGCCATGCAGGCATTTCTTGGCTCAGTTGGGTCGGAAGATTGGCGATGAGGGCATCCATATAGTGATACTCAAACTGCATGATACGGCAGTAGTTTTCTGCGTTGTCGGCAGTCGGTGCAAACGCGTCGGCACAGTTTTCAGGCAGTTTGCCTGCCCATTGCGGTTGTTCGGCAAGCATTGCGGCGGCGAGTCTTGTATTGTTCTGGATCATGGTGACGCCGATCATTGCAGGAAGGAGTCCGCCACGCGATTGCTGTAAGGTTTTACCGGTGCGAATGTTGCGGCAGATTCGGGCAAATGCGGCTTCGGGTTTGCCATCCAGCCAGTCCACGGCGGCAGGCGTAGTTTGGTAAACAAGATAGTGGTATGTTGGAAAGGCATCCGAAATATTTAGAGCGCGCACATCCAAATTGCTGTATTGCGACACGCGGTCGGCATTGTCAAAAAGTTTGGCATATTTCGCCACAACAGCACGGTAGGCATCGGCATGGGCGCGCACGTTTTGCAGGCAGTCTGCAACGATCGCTCCATCATTGTTTCTAGATATACAGTCGAGGTTTTGCCCTTCTTCATCCTTCGTAATCAGTTTGCGCCGGCGGAGGCTTTCGGGCAGCTGGTCGTCCTCCGGCACTTTATTGCCCAGCTTTGCCATGATTTGACGGCGTTCGGCGGCATCGGGAATATCGTAAGGCATCAACCACAACGCATCCGTTCCTTCGCTGTCGCCGCGCGGTATTTCACCCTGCAACAGACGCTTTGCCGGCGCGGCAGCGCGGTTGTCGTACCAGACGGACAGTTGGGACAAAATGCCTAAAATAAGTAGGGTTGCAACAAAGAAAGTAAGTAAGATTTTTATTTTTTTCATAAGTTAGAAAGTTTTTTGGGGGTTATGGGCTAATTCGACTTACAGTCCAAGATGTCGGATACAAGAATCCGACCTTGTATATCGGAACACCCGTATCATAGCAACAAACCGCCCG
>JUNU01000440.1 GCA_001067655.1 Neisseria lactamica | reverse complement strand
TCTCTTTGAGCTAAGGCGAGGCAACGCCGTACTGGTTTAAAGTTAATCCACTATGCAAAAAGGGCAGCAGGATGAATGCCTTACCCATGTGATGCCGCTAAAGAACAAAAAGGTCGTCTGAAACCCGTATTTCAGGTTTCAGACGACCTTTTGTCTGTATTCTCAGACGGATAGCTTACATTTGCTGTTGCGCCGCTTTGATGGCGTTTTGGTCGGGATTAATCAAAATCTCGACGCGGCGGTTTTGGGCGCGACCTTCAACTGTCGCGTTAGACGCGATAGGATGACGCGAACCGTAGCCGGCGGTGGTCAGGCGCGAGCCGTTCACGCCGCGCGATTGCAGGTAGTCGGCAACGGCGAGCGCACGGTTGCGGGACAGCGGTTCGTTGATGGCGTCGTTGCCGGTGTTGTCGGTATGACCGTTAATCGTCAAAGTCGTGTCGGGGTATTGCACCAGCGTTTCGGAGGCGGTCGCCAAAGCGTTTCGCGCCTGATCGCTCAATGCCGCGCTGCCTGTGGCGAAGGTAACGTTTTCAGGCATGACCAGCTTGATTTGGTTGCCTTGGCGTTCCACTTCGATGTTGGTGTTTTTCAGGTTTTCGCGCAGTTTTTTCTCTTGATAGTCCATGTAGCCGCCTACGCCCGCACCAATCGCGCCACACGCCAACGCGGAATTGCGCGCGCCTTTACCTCCGTGGGTCAGTGCGCCAACGATGCCGCACACTGCCGCGCCGCCTAAGCCGTACATGGCGGTTTTGCTGGTGTTGCGTTGTCCGCTTACAGGGTCGGTCACGCAGCCGGTCAGAGCCAAAGGAATTGCCAACGCGGCAACGGTCAGGGATTTAAAGAGTTTCATTAGATGTCCTTTCGACGATGCAGGGGTCGTCTGAAAATCAGTTGGAAGAAGGGATGGTTCCCGCCATGATTCATATTATCCTCAATCTAATCTCTGTTCATCCAAAATTGCCCGCGCGTTTCAGGGATAACGCAATGGGCAACTTGAATAAGGTATTTTCATTCCAAACAATAGATTGGATTGGATAGGTCATCACGCAGGACTGTCTATTTGATTGGGTAAAAGAAAAGCGGTTTGGTTCACTGAAAGACGATAATTGGCATGGCAGTATGCGGATTTGCCGCGATACCGCTTTTTAACGCGGTTTCGCACGATGCCGCCGATACCATCCCGCCAGCGCAAATTTCACGCGCACTTTCACATCATAGCCCACAGACCCCGCGCCCAAAATGAACAAGATTGCCGATACCGGCAGCGCGAAATGGTGTCCTATTTTGTGGTAGCCCCAAGCACCAACAACGCCGCCCAGTAAAAATGCCCACATCAAGCCGTTCAACAGCCACATCTTCGGCTTGTTCACATGTACATGCGGCAGACGCGGATGATGTTTTTTCGAATAATACAGCGCACGCGAAAGCTCGATGCCCAAGTCGGTCGCCGTGCCGGTCATATGCGTCGAACGGATAGCACCACCTGATAAAAGCGTCATCACCGTATTGTGCATTCCCATGATGAAACACAATAAAAACAGAGCTAAAGACGGGAAAACCATATTGCCCATCCCGATGTTCCATTGTGAAGTCGTCAGTCCGAACAAGCCGAATATCAGCAGATAAACCGCTTCCAGCCACATGGAAAACCCAAAGCTGCCGCGAAACCGCTTCTGTTGCGTCCACAAAACCACCCAGCCCGAATGCGCCGCACCGACCACAAAACACAACACGCTGATTAAAGCCACTGCCGCCGTTATCCATTCACGCAGATAAACAGCGTCCGCCAGCAGCGACATCGAGCCGGTAACGTGTGACGTATAGCGTGCAAACGCAAAGAAACCGCCCGCATTAATCGCACCCGCCAACATCGCCATGATATAGCCCAACCTGCGGAAGCGCGCATCGGAAATATGGTGTTCGTGCAGATACGGTCTGTCCGCCTGCCAAAACGGCGGCGCATGCAGGCGTTCGTGCCGACGCTTGTGGCGGCTGGTTGGCTGCTGTTGTTCGCTTGGTGTTTCTTCGTGATGATTTGCCGTCATATCAATCCCTTTTCAATTTTTCAGACGACCTCGATTCGATTGGATATGGGGCGATATTGTATCGCTAAGGGCTTCTTCAATGAATATGGCGAAATTACTAAAACGGCTGCTGTGGGGCTGATTCAAATCAGTCTTTCATTTTGTGAACATCAACTTTGAACATGAACACAGCACAATCATTGCAAAATGATAAAAGAGGGCAGGGCGAGATACGGGGTCGTCTGAAAACGTCTTTTCCTCTTTTTCAGACGACCTTCTGTCTGGTTGTATGGCAGGTTTTATCTGCGCGTTACTGTTTTTGTCAGTCGAATATGGACGGCACGACAGGCTTCACAATTTGCCGCAAAAGGCGTACATTATCCCTATCCCTTGATATAAAAAGGAAAAATCATGTCTCCCATTCGAGCCTCTCTGATGTTGTGCATCGTGGCAGCCCTGACCGCCTGTGCCACCACGCCCGAGCAAAAAGCCGCACGCGAACAAGCGCAAAGACGTTATGAACAAGATCTTCAAGTCAGTCTGGCTGCCGAATGCGATCCGGAGACTGCCAAACTGATGCGCAAACAGTTCGAGCAGGCGGAGCAAGTCGGCACGCCCAGTGCAGAACAAAAAGCCTTCCGCCTGAAATACATCGACAAAGTGTCCGACCCGATGTTCCAAGCCTGCTATAAGATGGCATGGCAAAATTATATTTCCCAACAACAGCTGCGCGAAGCACGCTATTACCGCTATTACGACGAGTGGGGATTCCCGTTTTACCGGCCGTATTACTGGTGGTAAAAAACGACCTGATATGTGTGCAGCCTTGAGCCGATAGAGTGGGGCAATTGTAGAGAGCCGGCGCTAAGGCGGGTTGTTTGTGTTGTTGCAGTGTCCGTTTACCGAATCATGCAGAAAGACAGCCGATGATGCAAAAAGGTCGTCTGAAAACCCGATTTCAAGTTTTCAGACGACCTTTCGCTTTATACAACGTCTTTATTTCTTCGCTTTGCCTTTGCCCTTAGCAGGTTTGGCAGGTGCTTTGTTCAATTGGGCCGTAGCGGTTTGGTCCAATACGCAGGACTTGGTGATGATGTTGTCCACGACTTGGTTTTGACCGTTGACGACAGTTTGTTGACGGATAGTCAGCATATTGCCGTCCACTTTGTCGATGTTGGCATAGTTGGCACGGTTGGCAATCCATGCCACGCCTTCACCCCAGAAACCATTGACATCATTGCCGGTACCGACAATACGGGAAAGACCCGGAGTCAGCTGGCCTTGGTATTTCACTTGGGCAATCACAGGTTCATCACCTTGGAAGCCGTACATGACATTCAAAGGATCAGTACCATTTGGTCCGCATTTGTAAGCCACTTCCTTGGTGCGTTCAATATTATTGACTTCCATGGTTTTAGGCGTTTCAGGCGCGGGGGCGGATTGTTGCGCAGTAGGAGTCGGAGCAGTTTCCGGTTTAGATTTAGAGCCGGAGCTGCCGCATGCAGACAGCGCGGTAGCGATAAGAACGGCGGGAACGATTAATTTCAGATTGGATTTCATCAAGTTACTCCGGATTTAGTCTATCGGGGTCAGCATAGGCTGACAGAAAGCCCTACCTTAACAGAGAAAAGAAGGCTTGTCTCGTCCATATATGAAAATACGATACTCATTATCAATAAAGTGACATTTGTTCTTTTGAAAACAGTGGATTTGATTTACGCAAAGCTACTTGAAATTAAGTAAAGATATATCACGGATAGGCAAAATGCCGATTTTGACGATAGGGCGGATTAAGATTTTGCGCGGCAAAGTAGGGTAGAGAGGTGGCGAATGAGCTTTAAATTGGGGCTATGGTGCGTTAAGTTTCGACCAAGACAGCATTACTTTTCTCCAGTGTAAAAGGAGAGATTCTTTGGGTGGCTAAAGTGACAGGTCGTCTGTACTGCCTGCGACTTCGTTGCTTTGTCTGATTTAAAACGTAATGCTCAATGCTTTATACCTTAGTCATAAATACTTTATTCATCAACAATTGATTCATCAAACCTTATCCATTAATATTTTAGACAGAAAAAAACCGCTTAGAAGTCTAAGCGGTTTTTTGTGTTGGTGCCGACAGCGAGATTTGAACTCGCACAGCCTACGGCCACTACCCCCTCAAGATAGCGTGTCTACCAATTTCACCATGTCGGCATTTGAAAAACTTTTATTTCTGCTGCTGAGGAGTGGGTGCAGCAGGTGCGGGTTGGTTTTCAGCGGGAGCGGCGGGCTTAGGTGCCTGCTGGGTTTGCTGTACGTTGCTGAAGTCCAAACCGTGTTTGTTTGTATGGGTATGGATATAAACCATTGCCATGCAGGTTGCGAAGAAGAAAGTCGCTGCGATGGCGGTTGCGCGGCTCAGGAAGTTTGCGTTGCCTGCGGAACCGAATACGCCCTGCGCGCTGCCGCTGCCTGACCCGAAGGTCGCGCCTGCGTCCGCGCCTTTGCCGTGTTGCAGCAATACTAACACAACTACTGACAAAGCGGAAATAATATTAATAATCCAGATAAGGGTTTTAAAGGCTTCCATATGTTTTCTACGAGGCTTGTGCTGCGTTGATGATGGCGGTAAATGAGTCATATGATAATGACGCGCCGCCAACCAATGCGCCGTCTACATGAGGTACTGCGAAGATGTCGGCTGCATTGTCTGCTTTCACACTTCCGCCGTAAAGAACGCGGATTTTAACATCGCTTCCGCACAAAGACAAGATTTCTTTGTAGATGAATGCGTGCATGTCGGCAATTTGTTCTACTGTGGCGACTTTGCCGGTGCCGATTGCCCATACCGGTTCGTAGGCGACGGCGATGTTTTTGGTGTTCAGTCCATGCAATACGGAGAGTTGGTGGGCGATGACTTCGTGTTCTTTGCCGGCTTCGCGCTCTTCGAGGCTTTCGCCGACGCACAATAGGGGAATCAGACCTACGTTGAGGACGTTTTCCATTTTGCGGCGTTGGATTTCGTTTTTCTCGCCGAAATAGAGGCTTCGTTCGGAGTGTCCGATGAGGACGATGTCTGTGCCGATGTCGGCGAGCATTTCTGCGGACACTTCGCCTGTGTAGGCGCCGTTGTTGGGGAAGCGGCTGACGTCTTGGGCGCAGGTAAGGATGCGGTTGTTGAGGACAATCTGCATGGCGTTGTGCAGTTGCAACAGGTAAACGGTCGGGGCGGCGAGGCCGATGAGGACGCGTTCGGCGGTGGGCATGATGCGGAAGCGGTGCATGAGTGCGTTGTTGTTTTGGAGTCGGCCGTTCATTTTCCAGTTGCCGATGACCCATTTTTGATCCCACATTCCGATTTGGTGATGCATCTTTTTTGCTCCGTGTTGTGTTTCTTGGTTGCACGCTGCGTGTAGCGTGATGTAACGTGAAGTTTAGTGGATATGCGACGGGTTCGCAACTTGAAACGGGCGGAATGTTTGGATACGGGATGGCTGCTTGGGGTCGTCTGAAATGCTGTTTCAGACGACCTGTTCTATAATAACTGCTTGATATAAACATATATAGGACATGGCTATGCACGCGCTTCATTTTTCGGCTTCGGACAAGGCTGCTCTTTATCGGGAGGTGTTGCCGCAGATTGAGTCTGTGGTGGCGGATGAGACGGATTGGGTGGCGAATTTGGCGAACACGGCGGCGGTTTTGAAGGAAGCGTTCGGCTGGTTTTGGGTGGGTTTTTATTTGGTCGATACGTGTTCGAACGAATTGGTTTTGGCGCCGTTTCAAGGACTTTTGGCATGTACACGGATTCCGTTCGGACGCGGGGTGTGTGGTCAGGCTTGGGCGAAGGGCGAGACGATGGTCGTTAAGGATGTCAACGCGCATCCCGACCATATTGCCTGCTCGTCTTTGTCGCGTTCGGAAATCGTGGTTCCACTGTTTTCAGACGACCTTTGCATCGGCGTGTTGGACGTGGACAGCGAACATCTGGCGCAGTTTGATGAGACGGATGCTTTGTATTTGGGCGAACTGGCGAAGATTTTGGAGAAGCGGTTTAAGGCTTCGCGTCAGGTGGCTTGAGACTGAAAAAACAGGCGGGCGGCGCGCGCTAAAGTTGGCGCGGCGGGAGTGTGGTTTTATAATGTCTGCCATTGCTAAAACAATTATTTAACGGAGCACAAAATGGATTTTGAAAAAGCGCGGTTCAACATGGTCGAGCAGCAAATCCGTCCGTGGGATGTATTGGATTTTGACGTTTTGGACGCTTTGGAGGAGATTCCGCGCGAGCGTTTCGTGAACGAGTCTTTGCAGGGTTTGGCGTATGCCGATATGGAGCTGCCACTTGCCAACGGTCATAAGATGCTCGAGCCGAAAGTCGTGGCGCGTTTGGCGCAGGGTTTGAAGCTGACCAAAACCGATACGGTTTTGGAAATCGGCACGGGTTCGGGCTATGCGACCGCGCTCTTGGCGAAACTGGCGGGTAAAGTGGTTTCAGACGACCTCGATGCCGAGCAGCAAAACCGTGCCAAAGCAGTGTTGGATAGCTTGGCTTTGGACAATATCGATTATGTGCAAAACAACGGGCTGACCGAACCTTCCGCGGGTGCGCCGTTTGATGCGGTTTACGTCGGCGGCGCGGTGGACCGCGTGCCTGAAACATTGAAAGAGCAGTTGAAGGACGGCGGCCGCATGGCAATCATCGTCGGTCGCCAGCCGGTACAGCGCGCGCTGCTGATTACGCGCAAGGGCGATCAATTTGAAGAAAAAGTCCTGTTCGACACGCTGGTCGCGCATTTGGACGATAAAGAAAACCGTCCTTTCGGCGATTTCGATTTTTAATCTTTTCTGAACTCAAAGGTCGTCTAAAAACCAGCCGGACATGGCTAAACGTTTTCAGACGACCTTTCACCGTTTCCATCATTTCACACACAACATCATGACGATTCCACAACTCACCCCGCTGCAACTGCAACAATGGCAGCAAGAAGGTCGCGCGTTCCATCTGCTGGACGTGCGCACCGACGAAGAAACCGCCGTCTGCGCTCTGCCTGACGCCATCCATATCCCGATGAACCTGATTCCGCTGCGCCAAAACGAGCTGCCCGACGACGATTTGCCGATTGTCGTTTACTGCCACCACGGCATCCGCAGCCTGCACACGGCGATGTATCTGGCGGACGCGGGTTTTGAAAATCTGTTTAACCTGCAAGGCGGGATTGATGCTTGGGCTTTGCAGGTGGATGGGGCGATGGCGAGATATTGAGATTTCGGATAGGGAAGGGCGGTAGGGCATGGCTGCCGCTTTTTTTGTGTACGGATTGCCCGAATAGAAAAAATCCTGAAATCCGTTTGTCGATTTCAGGATTTTTGTTTGGGCACTGTTTTTCAGACGACCTTGTATGCAGGGGTCGTCTGAAAACCTTTATAGTGGATTAACTTTAAACCAGTACGGCGTTGCCTCGCCTTGCCGTACTA
>JUNU01000439.1 GCA_001067655.1 Neisseria lactamica | reverse complement strand
ACCGTAGCGTGGGCTTTGCCCACGAAAAACACTGCCCAACCTGTCTTAAAAAAACAAATAAAAACGTCGTCTGAAACCCAAAATCCAGCTTTTCAGACGACCTCTTTCCCCATCATCCGTAACACAATCTTTCCCCATGCAAACCGCTTCATTATCACCCGACAGCCTTAACCCGACTTAGGTCTTCTGAAAAAAAGACCGAAACCGAGTACAATCCGTCACATGAAAAAACGCTCCAACCCCCTCCCGCTTTTAAACGGCGTCAAACCCAGCTATTTGGTACTGCCGCACGAAAAACCGTTTTACGGTCTGCCCCTGTTACATTTCCTCTGCGTCCGCTTTCCCTTTGTCGGCGAGGACAACTGGCGCAGGCGTTTGAACAGCGGCTTCGTCGTCGATGCAGACGGCGCGCCGTTTGACGAACACACGCTGTTCGAGCCGGGCAAAACCATGTTTTATTACCGCGAAACCAGCAGCGACAGCGAACCTGTCATTCCGTTTGAAGAAAAAATCCTGCACATCGACGACCATCTGATTGTCGTTGACAAACCGCATTTTCTGCCCGTTATCCCCAGCGGGCGTTTTTTGCGCGAAACCCTGCTGACCCGCCTGCGCCTGCGGCCGGAATTGCAGCATTTGAACGTAGCAGACATTACGCCGGTCCACCGTTTGGACAAAGATACGGCGGGCGTGATGCTGCTGTCGCACAATCCTGCCACGCGACGCGATTATCAAACGATGTTTCAGGAAAAAAGCGTCCGTAAAACCTATCACGCCGTCGCGCCGACGCGGACGGATTTGGTATATCCCTTGGACGTGGTTTCGCGCATGGTGCGCGGGGAACGGTTTTTCACGACGCAGGAAACCGAAGGCGAGCCGAACGCCCATACAACGGTCGAATTGCTTGAAAACCGCGGCGAATTCAGCCTCTACCGGCTGACGCCGCATACGGGGAAAAAACACCAGCTTCGGGTGCATATGATGCGTTTGGGCATGCCGCTGCTAAACGACGCGCTTTATCCCACCCCTTTGGCGGCGGGCGATGAAGATTATGAAAAACCTTTGAAACTACTGGCGAAACGAATTGAGTTTACCGACCCGATCAGCGGACAAAAACGGATATTTGAAAGCGGATTTGAGTTATAAAGACTTTGCCGTCGTCCTGTTCGCATCCAAAACAAAGGTCGTCTGAAAACCATTTTCAGACGACCTTTTCATCAATCCTGCTTATTTCGAACTGCTGCCGAACAAGCCTTTGAACCACAATACGATATCATCCCACATCCGTCTGAACCAACTGCCTTCTTCGACGGAATGGAGGGCGACGACGTTTTTCTCGGTAATGACTTTGCCGTCTTTGACGATTTTGAGTTTGCCCAAGGTTTGACCTTTGCGTATCGGGGCGATAACGGGCTGGACGGTTTCTAAAATCGGTTTGATGTTTTGTCCGGCATCGTGGGGAATCGTGATGTACACGTCTTCGAGGAAGCCGACGTTCACCGATTTGCTGCTGCCTTTATAGACTTTGACCTTGGAAATGATTTCGCCGCCGTTGTAGAGCTTGGGCGTATCGAATGCCTGCAACGCCCAGTTGAGCAGTTTGCCGCTTTCGGAAGCGCGGGCTTCGGTGGACTCGGTGCCTACGACGATGGAAACGATGCGTCTGCCGTTGCGTTTGCTGGAAGCGGCAAGGTTGTAGCCTGCGCTTTCGGTGTGTCCCGTCTTCAGACCGTCGACACTGGAGTCGCGGTAGAGCAGGAGGTTGCGGTTTGGCTGTTCGACATTGTTGTATTTGAAGGATTTAATCGAAAATACGGGATAGTATTTCGGATAATCGTGTATCAGCGCGGCGGACAAAATGGCTAAATCGCCGACGGTGGAAACGTGGCCTTCGGCAGCCAATCCTGTCGGGTTTTTAAAGTGGGTTTTGGTCATGCCCAAACGCTTGGCTTCGTCGTTCATTTGTTGGACGAACACGTCCACCGAGCCTCCTCCCATAGCTTCGGCAAGCGTGGTGGCGGCATCGTTGCCGGATTGGACAATCATGCCTTTAATCAAATCACTCACGCTGGCGGGGACTTTGGGATTGAGGAACATCCGCGAGCCTTCGATTTTCCAGCCTGCATCGGACACGGTCAGCATTTGGTCGGCGCGCAATGTGCCGTTTTCCAAAGCCTTGAACGTGAGATAAGCGGTCATCATTTTGGTCAGCGAAGCCGGTTCGATCTGCGTGTCGATATTGTTGGAGGCAAGCACTTGATGGCTGTGCAAATCGGTAACAATGTATGCGGCAGCGGCAATGGCAGGCGGCGCATCGGGACTGTTGATGCTGGGCATCATGGCTTCGGGCTGAGATGCGGCGGCAGGAGCCGGCTCGGAAGCGGCAACTGCGGGAGCTGCGTTGTTTTTAGCCGCTTGCGGCGCGGCTTGCGCGGCAGCAATCATCATCGCCGCGATCAATACGGATAATGTTTTTTTCATTGGAATGTGGTGCGGAAATAGAAATAAAAACAACCGCGTCGTGCGGTTTGGCGCAAAAGGCTGTCATTATACCGCCGCAACTTCGCTTTGCTAAGATTTTTCTTGATTTCAGACGACCTCGCGGGTATGGTTTTACCTTTCCGCCGTTTTGTTGACAAAGTTTGACGCGGACGGCGGACACTCCTTTCGAAAATACTCCTCCGGCACACAAAACCATGAACAACCGCCCATCTTATTCCGATTACCTCATCCGTATCCTGACCGCCTCCGTTTACGACGTTGCCGTCGAAACCCCGCTCGAACCCGCAATCGGGCTGTCGCGTCGTCTGAACAACAACGTCCTGCTCAAACGCGAAGACCTGCAACCCGTGTTTTCCTTCAAAATTCGCGGCGCGTACAACAAAATGGCGAAGCTGCCCAAAGAAGCGCTCGCCTGCGGCGTGATCGCCGCCAGCGCAGGCAACCACGCACAAGGCGTCGCACTTTCGGCTCAACGTTTGGGCTGTCGTGCCGTCATTGTTATGCCCGAAACCACGCCCCAAATCAAAATCGACGCCGTCAAAAGCCGCGGCGGCGAAGTCGTCCTTAAAGGCGTTTCCTACAACGATGCCTATGATTACGCGATGGAGTTGGCAGAAAAAGAAAAACTGACCTACATCGCCCCGTTTGACGACCCTGACGTTATCGCCGGACAAGGTACGGTCGGCATGGAAATCGTGCGCCAGCGTCCCGACGACATCCACGCCATCTTCGTCCCCATCGGCGGCGGCGGGCTGGCTGCGGGCGTTGCCGCGTTTGTCAAACAAGTCCGACCGAGCATCAAAGTCATTGGCGTGCAAACACACGACTCCTGCTGCATGAAACAATCCGTCGAAGCCGGAAAAGTCGTCAGCCTCAAAGACGTCGGCCTCTTCTCCGACGGTACCGCCGTCAAAGTCGTCGGCGAAGAAACCTTCCGCCTCTGCCGCGACCTCTTGGACGACATCATCACCGTTGACACCGATGCCATCTGCGGCGCCATCAAAGACATCTTCGACGACACCCGCAGCATCACCGAACCCGCAGGCGCGCTCGCCCTTGCCGGCTTGAAAACCTATGCCGCCCGCAACCGCATCCAAAACCAAACCCTCGTCGCCGTCACCAGCGGCGCCAACATGAACTTCCACCGCCTGCGCCACGTTTCCGAACGCAGCGAATTGGGCGAAGGCAACGAAGGCATTTTCGCCGTTACCATCCCTGAAGAGCGCGGCAGTTTCCTCAAATTCGTCAACCTGCTCGGCAGCCGCAACATCACCGAGTTCAACTACCGCTACGGCGACGACCAAAAAGCCCACATCTTCGTCGGCCTGCAAACCGCAGGTTCCCAAGACCTTGCCGTCATCAGCAGCCAACTGACCGAAGCCGGGCTGCCCAATGTCGATTTGACCGACGACGAAATCTCCAAAATCCACATCCGCTACATGGTCGGCGGACGCACAACAAAAGTCACCCACGAACGCCTAATCAGCTTCGAGTTCCCCGAACGCCCCGGCGCACTCGCCCGCTTCCTCAACCATATGCAGGGCGGCTGGAACATTACCCTCTTCCACTACCGCAACCACGGCGCCGACTACGGCCGCATTCTCGTCGGCATCGACGTCCCGTCCACCGACGATGAAGCATTTGAAAACTTCCTCGAAAGCCTCGGTTACAGCTATCAGGACGAAACCCAAAACGCCGCGTACCGCCTCTTCCTCGCTTGATATGAAGGCAAAATAAAGGTCGTCTGAAACCCTTTTTATGGTTTCAGACGACCTTTATGTTGGGTAAAGACTGGGTTGGCGAATCAATTTCTACTCAAGAAATACGAGCTGCTTTTTGCTATACGGACTGCGCATCCTAATGTTCGCACACAATGACGGCTTCCAGCCCCACCGATGATGAAATATAGTAAAAATCATATGACTCATGCCGTCTTTGTTCTACATAAAAACTGATGGATGGGAACGACTCAATCAACCATTCAGGACATGATTGATTGTGATACGTCTGAATATCAAAAATAACATTCTGCGTACCGATATTATCAAAATCAAAAAACACTACATCCTGAAAATCCAATATTGAATCATCGTCAAGGAAAAATTTGAGGATTTTTTCTTTTGACTTATAGACATAGCCGATAATTTCTGCGTCGTGGTAATCCTTATCAAAGTTTTTCATACTCTCCTCACTAACCTAAAGCTATACGTGCATCTTCCGAAAAAACTGATTTATCTTCAATTAGCTGCTTAAGATACAATCTAATGAAAGGCAGTTTCCGATGAAATGTCAAAACTTGGAGTGCAGCACTGGTTATTAACTCATTTTCATTTTTCTTGATGACATTCATTGCAAACTCTGCTTCCTTAACAGTTATTGGCGCTCTTTTTAAAATACTCAGCGCCTCAATCCTAAGATAAATATCTTCATCAAGATTCTCAACAAAATCAATTATTTTTTCAAAAACGTAACCATAATCAAATTCGCCTATATACACCCTCAAGATACTGAATACTTCATGGCGGGCAATATCGGATTCTTTTGAACTTAGACCGATATCCAAAAGAAAATTCGCCAACTCCTCAGACATATCCTCATCAGCGTAATTTTGTAGAAACTCTTCTTTCTCACTATCATTCCTAAGTTTTTGATAGGATGATTTAAATTCTACATAACGCATAACAACTCCCTAAAAATAGTCTTTAAATCAATAAGTTCAACCCCAATTCAGCAAATCCATCAGACGCATATTTAAATTGCGGAGGATACTCAACGCAATCCACTATACCGCCCCAATTTTTGGGATTCAACTTTTGTTTTCAGACGACCTTCCCATCTCGTTTAGCTTCTGCCCTATAATACCGATCACAAATTTTTACCGTTCCTCCAAAGGACAAATCATGAGCAATTACACCCGCACCTCGCGCGCTGCCGACAGCCTGCGCGACATCAAAATCACCCCGCACTTCCTGCCGCACGCCGACGGCTCGTGCCTGATCGAATGCGGCAACACCAAGGTTATCTGCACTGCCTCCATCGACGAAAATGTCCCACCGTTCCTTCGCGGCAAGGGTCAGGGTTGGGTTACTGCCGAATACGGGATGTTGCCCGCTTCCACTGCCTCGCGTATGCGCCGTGAAGCCGCGGCGGGCAAACAGTCGGGGCGCACTCAGGAAATTCAGCGCCTGATCGGGCGCTCGCTGCGTGCCGTCGTGGATATGGAAAAACTCGGCGAACGCCAAATCCTGATTGATTGCGATGTGATTCAGGCAGACGGCGGGACACGCACTGCATCCATCACCGGCGCATTCGTCGCCCTGCAAATTGCAGTCAATAAGCTGCTTTCAGACGACCTCATCAGCGAAAACCCCATCCGTGAAGCCGTTGCCGCTGTATCCGCAGGCGTGGTGAACGGCGTGCCGCTTTTGGATTTGGATTACCCCGAAGATTCTGGCTGCGACAGCGACGTCAACATCGTTATGACCGCATCAGGCAAAATCATCGAAATCCAAGGCACGGCGGAAGGCGCGCCGTTCAGCTTGGACGAATTGGGCAAACTGATTGCGCTGGCGCAGAAAGGCATTGCCGAGTTGACGGCACACCAGCAAGCCGCCCTGTCCTCTTAAGTAGAAATCATCTAATTATCTGAAATAAAAGATTATTCTTAAAAACCAACCTTATTAAAAGCAGATTCAAGGTAAAACTCGTCAAGGTTTAAACGTCTTACGGGCATCTCTACCCCGAATCTGCTTTTTTTCATCTTAAATCAATTCATTGCTTGAAATTGAGTATCAAAACAAGGGCAATCAGCATGCCCTACCCAACCTGCTTTTTATCTCTGAAATTTTAAAAAAAGCCTGCTTATCCAATACGATATTTATGACAAAAGATTTTAAAATCCGTTTCAATATCTGACGAGCGGTTCTAAAACAAGATTAGCGTTAGTTGTATAAATTCAAACACTTATTTACAATATATGGTTCGCTTCGACTTGCCAAACCTATATTCGGGGCATTTGAATAATAAAAATTTCAAGGAACACTTATGCCGTTACTGTCGATTGAATTCGCGGTATTTTTTATTGCTTTTTTGCCTATTTATTGGGCATTTTTCCGTATGCCGTCGGTGCAAAATGTTTTGCTTCTGCTGGCGGGTATGGGTTGGCTGTATCACTTGAATCCCATCTTTGCCGCCATAATTGCCTGCTATTCGTCCTGCGTGCATTTGCTCGGTCTTTTGATGTCGTCTGAAAAGGAAAACGTGCGGAAATTCTGGCTGGGCTTCGGCGTAGCGGCTGCTTTGGCAGTATTGTGTTTCTTCAAATATTTCGACTTTTTCCGCCCGTTTATCCGCCAATACACGGGGCAGAGCGAGATTGTCGATATCTTGATGCCTTTGGGGCTGTCTTATTACACGTTTCAATCTTTGGCTTATTTGGTGTACTGCTGCCGCCATCCGATGGGCGACCGCTTTGCGTGGCATGAGTTGCTGCTGCATTTGAGCTTCTTCCCGACCATTACTTCCGGACCGATTATCCGTGCGGCGGCGTTTAAAAGCATAGACGGCGAACAGGCGGGTGCTTTGGCGCAGATTCGGACTGCCGAAACACGCGCATTGGTACGCCCTGCGTTGGCGGTGTGCTTGATTTTGCTCGGTATTGCAAAGAAATGGTGGCTGGCGGGTGCGCTGGGGGAAGGCTGGGTATCGCCCGTTTTCGAGAATCCCGCCCAGTTTGACGGCTGGGGTGTGTTGTCGGGGGTGTACGGCTACACTTTCCAGCTTTTCTTTGATTTTTCAGGCTATTCGGATTTGGTGATCGGGATGGCGATGCTGCTCGGTTTCCGCCTGCCGAAAAACTTTGCGGCACCGCTGCGCGCGTTCAATATCCGCGACTTCTGGAACCGTTGGCACATCAGCCTTTCCACTTGGATACGCGACTATATTTATATTCCTTTGGGCGGCAACAAACACGGCTTCGTCCTGACGCAGTTCAACTTGTTGCTGGCGATGGTATTGTCGGGCGTTTGGCACGGCTACGGCTGGAATTTCCTGCTTTGGGGCGCGCTGCACGGCGTGGCATTAATTTTGCTCAACTGCGGCGACAAAATATTCGGTCGGGACGGTTCACGTCGTCTGAAAATCTTGCGTCCGCTTGCCTGGTTCGTCACTTTTCATTTCGTCTGCTTCACTTTCGTCGTGTTCAACACCGGCAGCCTCGCCGATACGCAGATGGTTTTTGATGCCTTGTTCACCAACGAAACAGGTTGGGCTGCGCCTAAGCAGGCGGATATCTTGCTGCTTGCCGCGTTTGGTCTGATGATTTTGCTCTACCCGTATTTGCTTCGCCTGTTTGACGGCGCGGTGGCAGCGTTGGAAAAAATGCCGATGTGGCTGTGGTTTATACCGCTGACGCTGGCACTGGTGTTGATTATCGTATTGGCGCCGTCGGGCATTCCGGGCTTTATTTACGCCGACTTTTAAAAGGACAATCAGAATATGAAACGCTTTATTTCCCTGTTTGCTTCCCTTTTGGTTTGCGCCTTTGGCGCGGCGTGGTTCAGTCAAGACTCCATCAATGCCTATTGGCAGCAGACTTATCATCAGGCATCCCCGCTCGAGCCTTTGTCCGAATACGAATGGTGGCGCACGGGCGCGAAGCTGCAACAAGACGCGTACGCCTTTTCAGACGACCTCAAAGCGCGTTTGGCAGGACAACCTGTGATTGCCGAACCGGAACCTCAAATCGCTGAAGACGACGGGCCGTCTGAACAAAATGCGCAGCTTAATGCGTCCGAACCACAGGAAAAAAACCGTCCCGCCGCCGGACGCCAAACGGCACAAAACGGCGGACAACCTGACACGCATCATCTCCCTATCGCCCCGCCTGCCAATATCGTTCTCGGACAAGGCGACAAGGTCTTTTTTGCGGGCGACTCGATGATGCAGGGCGTTGCGCCTTTTGTGGAAAGAAGCCTGAAAAAACAATACGGTATCCAGTCGGTGAACCTAAGCAAACAAAGTACCGGGCTGTCCTATCCCAAGTTTTTCGACTGGCCGAACACCATCGAGCAGACGCTGAAACAACAAACCGACATCCGCCTTCTGGTCGTCTTCCTCGGCCCTAACGACCCGTGGGACTTCCCGAAAGGCAAAAAATACCTGAAATTTGCCTCGCCCGAATGGTCGGAAGAATACCTCAGCCGCGTCAACCGCATCCTGACCGCCGCCGAGCAACACCATGTCCAAGTCATTTGGATGGGCATTCCTTATATGAAACAGGCAAAACTTAACAAGCAAATGCGATATCTCGACAAACTTTTAGCAGACGAGATCAGTCCAAAAGCCTTGTGGATACCGACCGACAAGCTCCTCAGCAACGGCTCGGACACCTACGCCGACTCGGTCAACATCAATGGAAAAATCATCCGCTACCGCAGCAAAGACGGCATCCACTTCTCTGCTGAAGGACAAAAACTGCTCGCGGATAAAATCATGGAAAAAATCGTTTTTCAGACGACCCCTGAAATGAACGGCGAAGAACGCACGGAACAATTATCCGCACGTTAAGCCCGTATCGGCAACAAAAGGACGGCGTTTTGTTTATCCAATGCCGTCTTTTTCGTTACAATAGCCCTCCGCCGCGTCAAAAGACGTCGTCTGAAAACCACACACAGGAAACTCATGAACATCAAAACCCTGTCCGTATCCCTTACCGCATTGTGCCTGTCTGCCGCCGCACCCGCTGCCGATATGCTGCTGGAAAATTACGGCAGCAGCCGTCCCACATGGCTCTCCAAGCTCAAAAAACTCGACCGCAGCTCGGACGGCAAATTCCGCATCCTCCAAATCGGCGATTCACACACCGCCGGCGACCTTTTCACCGAACAACTGCGCCTGCGTCTCCAACAAAAATGGGGCGACGGCGGCATAGGCTGGGTTTACCCCTCTACCGTCAAAGGTCAGCGCAGCTCAGCCGTCCGCTATGACGGCTCGTGGCAAACCGTCAGCAGCCGCAGCGTTTCAGACGACTTCCCCTTAGGCGGCATCATCGCCAAAGCCAACGGCAGCAGCGTTACCATCAGCGCCAAAGACGGCAGCAGCGGCGAAAGGCAGATTTCCGTTTTCGCCAAACCCGTCCTGCCCGAACAAACCCTGTCGTTCAACGGACGCGAAGTTCCCGCCGGAAACAGCGGCTGGCAAATCATCCGCAGCAACAGCCTCCTTCCGCTGACCCTCAGCAGCTCCATGCCTTGGGACATCGGCTACATCAATATCGAAAATCCCGGACGCGGCGTAACCGTTTCCGCACTCGGCATCAACGGCGCGCAACTGACCCACTGGTCCAAATGG
The DNA here is from genome assembly GCA_001067655.1 of Neisseria lactamica. Classification (GTDB taxonomy): domain Bacteria; phylum Pseudomonadota; class Gammaproteobacteria; order Burkholderiales; family Neisseriaceae; genus Neisseria; species Neisseria lactamica_B. The sequence goes on along the minus strand of JUNU01000439.1, from coordinate 660 downwards.
CGCCCCTCTTGGCAGGATGACCTTGCCCAAACCCGCGCCGACCTCGTTATCATCGCCTACGGCACCAACGAAGCCTTTGCCCGTGATTTGGACATCACAGCCACCGAACAAAGCTGGCGCAGCTACATCCGCCAAATCAAACAAAGCCTGCCCGACGCGGGCATCCTGATTCTCGGCGCACCTGAATCCCTTAAAAGCACTTCAGGAAGCTGCGGCACACGCCCAACCACTTTAAGCAGCATCCAACAAATGCAGCAGCGCATTGCCCGTGACGAAAAAATCATGTATTGGTCGTGGCAAAACGCGATGGGTGGAGAATGCAGCATGAAAAGCTGGATGAACCAAGGTCTTGCCGCCAAAGACGGCGTCCACTTCTCAGGCAAAGGCTACCGCCAAGCCGCCGACCGTCTCGCCGACAGCTTGATACAAATGGCGGATTAAACAATAAAGGTCGTCTGAAAAATTTTCAGACGACCTTTTGCCATGTTCGGCTTATCTCTGCGCTTTCATTTAAGGCTCAAAACCGCAGGCAAAACAGTTTGGCGCTCCCTTTGAATCACGCGTAGCACTATCGTTGCGAATATCAAGCCGAATCATGGCGCGGACGATATAGTGGATTAAATTTAAACCAGTACGGCGTTGCCTCGCCTTGCCGTACTA
>JUNU01000438.1 GCA_001067655.1 Neisseria lactamica | reverse complement strand
GACGGTGGCGGTGCGGTTGCCGTTGAAGTCGTAGTGGTAGCGGACGGTTTCGGTGACGGGCAGGTACAGCATGTCGTACTGCGCATCGCGCCAGTTGGTGTCGGGCAGGCCGTTTCGGGCGTTCTCTTCTTTGGACGGCACCTTCCATTGGTGCTGAGCGATAAGTTGGCCGTTTCCGTTGTAGTCGAAGCAGGTGACGCTGTGGCGGTTGGCGGCGCGGACGAGGTTGCCGTCCAAGTCGTATTGGTAAGCAGTTTCCTGAACCTTGTCGTTATCGCGGGCAAGGGTGTGGATTAGGCGTCCCAATATATCGCGTTTGAACTCGGTAATCCGCAGCGGGGTTTGACTGTCGAGGTCGTCTGAAAGCGGGGCGGCGTCTTTTTTGGGGACGGGCTGTCCG
>JUNU01000049.1 GCA_001067655.1 Neisseria lactamica | reverse complement strand
ACTGTCTGCGGCTTCGTCGCCTTGTCCTGATTTAAATTTAATCCACTATAAAAAACTGCTTTCAGACATAAAGATAATGTTTTGAAAATCAAAACGCGGCAATCATCGAAGGATGATTTTGCCGCGTTACCGTTCAAACTTAGAGGTACACAATCTCGCCGCTGCGCCCTTTGCTTTCCTGACTTGCCCACCACACAAACTGCGGCAATACGTCGGTATAGTTTTTACGTTCGCTTTTCGACTCGCCCGGATGGGACTTGATGCGTTGAGGCGAGTTAATCGGACCCGGAATCAGAACATTGGCGCGCAGGTTGTCAAAACGTTCCCACTCGTCAGCAGCGACTTTGCACAAATAATTCAACGCGGCTTTAGACGCGCCGAATCCGCCCCAATAAGCCTTGGGATCTTCGCCATGGCTCTCTCCGACAAAAATCACAGAGGCATCGGAAGATGCTTTGAGCAAAGGCAGCATTGCGCGTGTCAAACCCATCGGCGCGACGGTGTTGATCCGATATTGATTGACCCATTCCGATACGGTCTGGAAATCCAAAGGAGAAAGCGCATAGAAATAGCTGGCGCAATGTACGATACCGTCCAAGCGTCCGCCGGTCGCCTCGGAAATGGTTGCGGCGAATTGGTCGAATTCCTTTTCTTCCGCGCTCATTAAGTCGAAGCAGATGGCAAAGGGTTCGGGATAGCCGGCATCGACAATGGCATCATAAACTTTTTCCAACTTCTTTTGATGACGCGCCACCAAAATGACGGTCGCACCGTCCGCCGCATAAGCCTTGGCAACCTGCTCGCCCAAACCTTGGGATGCGCCGGTTACCATGATGATTTTATCGGATAAAGTTGACATGATTTCTCCATTTTTTAGATTTATAGTGGATTAACTTTAAACCAGTACGGCGTTGCCTCGCCTTAGCTCAA
>JUNU01000437.1 GCA_001067655.1 Neisseria lactamica | reverse complement strand
CAAACCACTGATACACTAGTGTTGCACTTGAAATCCGAATCCAAAGACCTTTGTTCCAAGAACGGATAAAATCCGTATTGATGAAGCCGTATCGGCTTAAAGTGCATTCACTATATAATCCGCCCTTTTCAGACGACCCCGACCCGCAATCGCCATGACGCCCATTTATCTCGCCGACACCGCCACCGAACACGCCCGCCTTTTGGCGCGGCAATTCCAGCTTCCGATTTTGTCCGACCTGCCCGACAGCGGCGAATACCTGCTTGCCGATGCGGAGGGTGTCAGCTTGTGCCGCGCGGGGGAGAAGGGGCGCGTCCGCGTCGATTTCGGCGGCGGTGCAGCCCAATACCGTCGCACCAAAGGCGGCGGCGAGCTGATTGCCAAGGCGGTCAACCACACAACCAAACCGACCGTCTGGGATGGCACCGGCGGACTCGGGCGCGACAGTTTCGTCCTCGCTTCGCTCGGTTTGAACGTCCAAACCTTCGAGCAGCATCCCGCCGTCGCCTGTCTGCTTGCCGACGGTCTCGAACGCGCGCTGCAAGAGCCTGAAATTCAAGACATCGCCCGCCGCATTACCTTCCGTTACGGCGACGCCGTCGAATTGATGCGGGAACTCGCCGCCCAATCGCGCCCCGACATCGTGTACCTCGACCCCATGTACCCCGAACGCCAAAAATCCGCCGCCGTCAAAAAAGAAATGGCGTATTTCCACAGCGTTGTCGGCGCCGCCCAAGAAGAAGCCGGGCTGCTTGCCGCCGCCCGCGCCGTCGCCAAAAAACGCGTCGTCGTCAAACGCCCGCGCCTCGGCGAGTTTCTCAACGGCGAAAAACCTGCCTACCAATACACGGGCAAAAGCACCCGCTTCGATGTGTACTTGCCCGACCATCCTGTGAAAGATGGAGAATAATTCAAAACGCGAAAAGGTCGTCTGAAAACTGAATTTCAGACGACCTTTGTGTTTCTGCATCCCGCGTTAGAACGATTTGACCAGCGACAGACCGACTTCGTTTTGTTTGTAGCTGTACAGCCAGTCGGTGTTGCCGTGGACGCGGCGGTGTTTGTAGCTGAGGACGGGCTTGAGGCCGGCGAATTTCCAGCGGTCCGCGCCTATGCTGAGGCGGTAGGTTTGTTCTTTGTCGCGGCGGCGTTGTTCGAGTACGGCGTTTTCTTCGCGGTGGCTGCGGATGCCGAAGGTGGCGGAGGCGGAGGCGTCGAAGCCGGCTTCAAACATTTTTGCCGCGCCCAGCCGTGCGGAGATGAGGCGGTAGCTGTCCACCGGTTCTTTGGCTTTGCGCTGCTGCCAGTCTATGCCGCCGTAGAGCATGAGGTCGTTGCTCGGGAAGTAGGACAGGGTGTTGTAAACGGAGATGAGGTTGCCGTCGAGCAGGCGGGTTTTGTCGGAATAGGAGAGGTGTTTCCACTCGGCTTCGGTGTTCCACGTCCAGCTGCCTTTGTCGAGGTTCCACTCGCTGCGCACGCCGTAGGCGCGGTTGAGGGTTTTGCTGCCGCTGCCGTTCCATTCGACGAGCGGGGCGAGGGCGAAGGTGTGGCGGTGGTTTTCAAACTGGTAGCCTGCGCTGAGGTTGAGCGTGTGTTCGTTGAAGTCTTTATGATCGCGGTAGAAGCGGCCGTAGCCGAGCGCGCGGGCGGCGATGCCGTGGTGTCCTTTAATCTGCCAGCGGCGGACGGCGGCGGCTTCGTATTTGATGCCGTTGGCGGAAATGGGTTTGTCGCCGGAAAATTCTTCCCAGCATTCGCCGTCGATTTCGGTTTTACACCACGTTTTGCCGCTGGCTTCGTTGATGTTGCTATTGTGGACGGCGCCAACGGAAAGGCTGCCCTGCCAGCTTTGGCGTTGGTTTAAGGAATCGCGGAAATGTCCGATGTTTTCTTTGACGGCTTCGGGCAGGTCTTCGTTTTGAAGGCGCATAAATTCGGAAGTGGCTTCGCGGTTCAGACGACCTTCAAAGAGCAGGCGGGCGTAATCGAGCCGTCCGCGCGTGAAGTCGGGATGACGTTGCAGCAGGGTTTCGTAGTCTTGTTTGGCGGTTTTCCACCTGCCTTCGCCGCGGGCAAGCGAGGCGCGGGCAAAGAGGGCGATGTCGGGATCGTATTCGGTTTGCTGTGTATAACGCTCGAGCAGCGGGCGCACGGTTTGCCAGTCGCTGTGGTTGACGGCGTTGAACAGGGCTTCGCCTTGGTCGGCTTCGGGATCGGTTTCGGCTGTCTGCCCGATGTTTTCGGAGGGAATGTCGAGGCGGTATTCGCGCACTTTTTGTTCCTGTTCCTGCATGGTTTGGCGGGTGTCCTGCCACAGGCGTTGCGCGGTACGGTCGTCTGAAAAGTCAGAACGGGGCGCGGCAAGGACGGGGGCGGCGAGAAACAGGAGAAGGCAGGCAGACGGTTTGTACATGATGTCGGCTTTCCGGTCGGCAGTTTTCAGACGACCTTGAGAAGGTGGTTGGCGGGCTGGTGTTTAAAAAAGCCTGCATGAAGCAGGCTTTATTTTACTTAAACTACGGATTTTAGCGTTTTACACCGCCGTATGCCGTATCCAAGTTGCGGTTGGTTTTAAATTTGGCAACACCGGCCAGCGCGCTTGCGTTGTGACCGAAGAAGTGGCCTTCGGTTTTACCGAAGTGGCCGTTGGCGCGGGCATAACCTTCAAACGATGCGCTGGATGGTTTGATGCGGGCATGGACATCCATGTTGACCGCGTTGTTTCTCATAGAACCCGCCAATACGCGTTGACCGAAGTCTGCGCGCAAAGTACCCACCATCGGGTTGTTGCCGGTGTAGTTGTTGATACCTTTAACTGCGTAGTTGGCTACGCCTGATACGGGCATAGAGGTAGCGCGTTTGTCGCCTGAGTAGAAAACGCCGCGGTTGGTGCCTTTAGCGTATTCTTTGCCGACCCACTCGCCGTAGTACACTTCAGAGCCGCCGCTCTTGATGGTGTTGAACGCATAGCGGCCGAGGTTTTGACGGGTGTATGCGTCGTTAACCTGTACGGTTTTCACGCCGTTGCGGTCTACATTGCCGGGCATGCGGTTGACGTTGGTGTAGTGTACGCCTGAACGGTAGGCAGCGTGTTTCATCACTTTTTCGCCTTCGGCTTCAGATGCGGGTTTGCCCCATTTTTTGCCGTATTTGTGGTTTTGGTAACCGTAATCAAATGGATCGTAGGCATTGTTGGCGGCAAATACGCCTGCGCTGAACAAAACGGCTAAAACAGCAGCGGTGGTTTTTTGCAGATTCAGTTTCATGATACGCTCCTTAGGGGAAAAACGATGGTGGGGAAAATAATGTTCAGTCCGTGTCAGTGTGAGCAGACTATCGTTATGTGAGGAGACTTGTTTTTCTTTTTTCTGAACATCATTCTAGAGGGGGAGTGTTAGAGAAGAATTAGCGGATGTCTTAGGGAGTGTCTTAATGAGATAAGAATATTTATTTTTGGTTAAGATGTATAGTGGATTGACTTTAAACCAGTACGGCGTTGCCTCGCCTTAGCTCAAAGAGAACGATTCTCTA
>JUNU01000436.1 GCA_001067655.1 Neisseria lactamica | reverse complement strand
CGACGAAGCCGCAGACAGTACAGATAGTACGGCAAGGCGAGGCAACGCCGTACTCCGTACTGGTTTAAAGTTAATCCACTATATTAGTCAGTATTGATTCATGCTAAAAGGTCGTCTGAAATCTTTTTCAGACGACCTTTTGACTTGCCGGGGCAAATTCTGATTATTGGGCAGCTTCGGCGTTTTCGGGAACTTCTTCAGAAACTTCTGAGGCAGCTTCGTTTTCTTGTTCCGACATGTCGTCGGCAGATGTTTCTTGCTCGGGGAGGCTGTTGGTATCAAATTTTTCAGAAGGCATGTTGTTCATTGGTGCTTCATATGCAGGCTGCCCAAAATTTTGTTGCTGCATTACTGCGGCAGGAAGGCGTGTCATTACAAAAAATACTAGCGGAATCATGATAATGAAACAAACCAGCATAAGCCACAAATAAGCTTGCATGAAGTGTTTGCGGTTTTTGTTACCCTCCCCAAATGCCCAGACAAATATCATGACAAGGCCTACGATAGGAATGGCGAGTATCAGGAATGTGATGAGCCAATCCTTGACGGTCATGACTGCAGTGTCGTTGGGTACATTAGGGTGTGGAGTGTTATTTTGATCCATGAATAAACTACCTGAATGAAAGTAAATGAATAGGTCGGCAGCGGGCGGTTTTAATTTCTAATGTTTTAAAATGTGCTGAATGTTAAAGCGGTGACGCTGTGTAGAATCATTTTGCACCTTTACCCGACTGCCCGGCGATTGCAACATATATTTTATCCCAGCTGCAAGGATGGGAATGTTATCTTTCATTCCGTTTTCATGCAAGTGGGCGGGTGGCGGGATAAGGTATAGAGGTAGGATGTGTTGGATTTTGGGTCATATGTGGATGGGTTTTAATGGAATGGGACGGCTTTGCCGTGTTCTATTAAATTCAATCCACTACGGGTAAGAAACTCAGAAGCGAGTTGATGAGATGGGAAGATGTGCGGGTTGATGCCGCAAAAGGAAATTTAATGTAAAGGTCGTCTGAAATAGGTTTCAGACGACCTTTAGGATTGTGAACTATTCGGCGGCAGGTTTTACCGTGTTGCGGACATCGCCGCTTTTTTCTTTATGTTTCAGCACCGCGCGGTCGAGCTTGTCCATCAGAACATCGATGGCGGCGTACATATCTTGTTCAACGGCCTCGACGTGTAGGTCTTTGCCCGCCAAATGGATGTCTGCTTCAGCCTGTTGATTGAGTTTTTCCACGGAAAGGGTAATGGTAACGGAAATGGCGTTGGCTGCATGGCGGTTGATGCGTTCCAATTTTTCGGAAACGTAGTTTTTGATGGCTTCGGTAACGTCGAAATTCAGACCGGTGATTTTCAGATTCATAATACAGCTCCTTCGGTGGGTTCAGTCCGTCAGAAACGGAACGGGAAAACTGCGGTTTAAAACTGTCATTCGGTAAGTTTGCGTTTGTGTGCCGGCGGGATGTCGAGCGACTCCCTGTATTTGGCGACGGTGCGGCGGGCGATGTCTATGCCCTGTTGTTTGAGGAGGCGGACAAGGGTTTCGTCGGAATGGGGCTTGCTGCTGTCTTCGTTTTCGATAATCTGCCCCAAAACGGCTTTAATCGCGCCTTGGCTCAGGCCTTCTTTGTTGCCTTCGGAATTGACTGCCTGTGTGAAGAAATAGCGTAACGCAAATAGTCCGCGCGGGCAAGACAAATATTTTTGGTTGGCGGCGCGCGAAATGGTGCTTTCGGCAAGCCCCAATTCGGCGGCTGCGTCTTTCATGAGCATGGGCGCGAGTCCGATTTCGCCGAAGATGAAGAAGTCTTCCTGATTTTTGACGATGTATTCAGCAAGGCGGATGACGGTGCTTTTGCGCAGTTCGAGAGAGTCGATGCGCTGCTTGGCTTCGTTGATTTTTTCTTTCCACTCGGGTGCGCCGTCTTCTGCGGATTTCATGAGTTCGCAGTATTCGCGGTTGAGTTGCAGCTTGGGCCAGGCGGCTTCGTTGCCGATGACTTTCCAGCCGTCTTTGCCTTCTTTGACCCAAACGTCGGGCTGGATGTAGGCGGTCGGTTCGGAGGAGGCGAAACCGTAGGCGGGGTAGGGGTTGAGCGTGGCGATGATGTCGAGGGCGGCTTCTATGGTTTCGCTGTCGATTTCGGGAAAGAGTTTGCGGAAGCGGATGATGTTTTGTTTGCGGTTTTTGCCCAAATCGTGCAGCGAACTTTGGATAAGGTGGGCGGCCGCCTGACGCGCGGGGTTGGCGGGCAGGCGCATGAGTTGGAGCATCAGGGATTCGGTCAGGTCGGCAGCGGCAACGCCGGGTGGGTCGAAGGTCTGCAAAAGGTCGAGGGCGTTTTGCAGTTCGTCTTCGTCCAGCATCCATTCCAAGGGCGTGTTGTCAATAACGTCTTGGATACTGTCGGTGAAATAGCCTTGGTCGTCAAGGAAGTCGATAAGGATGTGGACGTAGGCGGCTTCTTTGTCGGAAAGGGGGTGTTCGCACACTTGGGTGTGCAGGTATTGGTTGAAATCTTCTTCTTTGGCGATGTTGAGCCACGCGTCTTCGGCATCGTCGCCACCGAGGTGGTTGCTGCGCGGCATGGTGGTGCCGTGATTGAATTCTGCGTCGGTAAATTCGTCGGTTTCGGGACGTTCGAGCAGGGGATTGTCCTGCAACCAGTCTTCGACTTCGCGTTCGAGTTCGATGCCGGACATTTGCAGGATGCGCAGGGATTGTTGCAGACGTTGGTTGAGTTGTTGGGTCTGCCTGAGTTTGAGGCCGAGTAAGGTCATGGTGCAATGTATGTTGATTGGTTTTATGGTGGATTGGGCTTGAGGCGGTGCAGCTTGGTATACATTACGCTGTCAACTGCTTCTTGTTCATCCACTATGTGATTTCAGACGACGTTTGGTTTGGTAAGGAGGCGAAGAAAGGGTCGTCTGAACGGATTTTGTGGTGTGTTTATAGACGTTTGGTCAACGCTTTTTATTTTTTATCCTAGATGTGTATTTCAACATTTTGCCTTGCCGCCGTCAACTGACGAGGCGTGTTTGAAGATAGGCATTCGGATATCAATGATGTGAGTTGAAGATTTGTTTGTTGATGGGTTTTTCAAAAATCTAAATAAATCATATGGTTGATTTTGTTTGGGATGTAACTGTTTGAACGGTGCGCGTTTCATTGTATATGAGGGTGATTTTTGTCTGGCGTGTCATTTGTGGGAAAAAAGAATGTGGGATCAAATAATATAGGGTCATGAAACGGCATAAAGGTCGTCTGAAATCCTGTTCTCTAAAGCTTTGGGCTTTGTTGAACCTGAATTTTCAGACGACCTTACTTCATTTACCGCTTGAGACCTTTGCAATAACATAGGTTACTAAAATTTTATGCTCAATCTCATTTTC
>JUNU01000435.1 GCA_001067655.1 Neisseria lactamica | reverse complement strand
AATCGTTCTCTTTGAGCTAAGGCGAGGCAACGCTGTACTGGTTTAAAGTTAATCTACTATAATACCCTAATAGCTGCCCGGGCAGTGTCTTCGGCCTTTAAGTTATCCAATTTGCAGATGATGGTGTAGCGGGTAGTGCGTTCGACTAGGGTAAATAATGCGCTTTTCTGATCTTTGCCGACGATGGTGTCGGCTTCCCAATCGCCGATGCGGGCTTTTTGGTCGACGATGGCG
>JUNU01000434.1 GCA_001067655.1 Neisseria lactamica | reverse complement strand
GAATGGATTGCCGTTCAAATAAATCGCTCTACATAAAAATCAATGCGTTATCTCAAACTCACGTTAGGTCTAATCAAATTGTCGGACATCCATATCCGACAGCCCATCTTCTTTTCAGACGGCCTTTTCAACCAACAACCGCGCCAATATCCCCTCATACACCGCCGACAGCTTCGGAATGTCGTCCAGCCGCACGTTTTCGTTGATTTGGTGGATGGTGGCATTGGACGGGCCTAATTCGATGAGTTCTTTCGCAATGGCTTTAATGAAGCGTCCGTCCGAAGTGCCGCCGGTGGTGGACAATTCGGTCTCTACGCCGCAGGTTTCGGCAATGGCTGCGCGTGCCACGTCGGTCAGTTTGCCCGCGTGGGTCAGGAAGGGCTGCCCCGAACATGACCACTGCAAATCGTATTGCACGCCGTGTTTGTCCAAAATGGCATGGACGCGTTGTTTCAGCCCTGCTTCGGTGGACTCGGTGGAGAAGCGGAAATTGAATTTGACGTTCAGCTCGCCCGGAATGACGTTGGTCGCGCCTGTACCGCCGTTGATATTGGAAATTTGAAAGCTGGTCGGCGGGAAGTATTCGTTGCCTTCGTCCCAAACTTCCTGCGTCAGCTCTAACAAGGCCGGGGCAAAAGTATGGACGGGATTGATTGCCAGATGGGGATAAGCAATATGCCCTTGCTTGCCTTTGACGGTCAGGTTGCCCGACAGCGAGCCGCGCCGGCCGTTTTTAATCATATCGCCCAATTTGTCCACGGCGGTCGGCTCGCCGACGATGCAGTAGTCGATAAACTCGTCGCGCGCTTTCAACACATCGACGACTTTGGTCGTACCGTCCAGCGCGTCGCCCTCTTCGTCGGAAGTAATCAGAAGCGCAATGCTGCCTTGGTGGTCGGGATGCTCGGCAACAAAGCGTTCGCAGGCGGTAACGAAGCAGGCGATGCTGGTTTTCATGTCCGCCGCACCGCGCCCGTATAATCTTCCGTCGCGCTCGGTCGGCTCGAACGGGGGCGAATCCCATTTTTCAACAGGGCCTGTCGGCACAACGTCGGTATGCCCTGCAAAACAGACGACGGGAGCTTTCGTGCCGCGTCGCAACCAGATATTTTTGGTGTCGCCGAAATGGAGTTCTTCAGCCGCAAAACCGATTTTGTGCAGGCGTTCGGCAAGCAATTTTTGGCAATCTCGGTCGTCGGGGGTAACGGACGGGCGGGAAATCAACGCTTTGGCGAGTTCTAGGGATTGGGTTTCGGTCATTTTGTTCACTTTGGAAATCAGGTCGTCTGAAATGTTCTCAATTTGATTTTCAGACGACCTTTGGGTCAGGTTGGTGTATAAGGCGGGCATTCGTACCCGTCCGTTTTCTGAATCATTTGCCATGACAGGCTTCATAAAGCGGCAGCAAATCTTCCACCGTTTCGGCTATCCATTTTGCTACATCCTGCTTGCCCAAATCGTCGCGTTCGATGTGTTTGCCAATGCAGAAAAAGTCTTCGTCGTTTTGCAATTTTCGGTCGGATTCGCTTTGTTGCGCGACGGTGCGATAGTCGTCGTATTCGCTTTCCGCGCCGTGCCACATATCGAATGCAGCGTATTTTTCGGTATCGAAATTGTCCAGCCAGCGGTTGTATTCGGGTAGCGCAATCGGCGACACGTCGGCTTTGTAGCAATGCCAGTCTAGGCTGACACTCAGACGGCGGCGGTTGAGCAGTATCGACAGGATGGCGGCGGAATTTTTGTATTGGGCGTATTTGAAGTAGGCGAAGAAATGGGCGCGAACCTGCCAGCCGTTACACCAGCGTTCGATATGCGGCGGGGCGAAAGGTTCGCCCAAATCTGCGGCGACCTGCTGTATCAGCTGCTGCCATATCTGCCAGTTTTCCTTGTAGTCGGCTTTGATTTGCGGAATGCTTTCGGGCTGGTATTTTTTGAGCTGGGCAAACTGGAAAAACGGGATATTGAACAAATCGCAGCTTTTCGGGGTCAACATGGTTTGCTTCCTTTTCAGACGACGTGGTTGTGTTACGGGGGATACTGGGGTCGTCTGAAAATCTGTTTTCAAGTTTTCAGACGACCTTTGTTTGAAGAAACGGCAATCTGTAAACGACCTTATCTGCGCCGACGCGCCGCCATGATTTCGCCGATTTCGGTCAGTTTCTCTTTGGGGATAAACGTTTTGCCCATATCGAACAAGGGTTCTTCAATCGCCAAATGCACATCGTAACCCGCCACAAAGCGTTTGAACGCTTCCGCATCGGGGATATAGGCGTTGTCTGCTTCAAGTTTGGCAAATTCGGCAGCCACGGCATCCCAGTTGCCATGCAGGCTCACATGCTGCCGCAAAAGCTCGTCCACGCTTTCTTGGGCCTGCGGCGCGTATTGCAGCAGCAGCGGGAAAAAGTTTTCTTCTTCGTCTTCATGGTGCAGCGGCGCAGCAACGTTGAAATACTGGGCGATTTGGCGGATGGTTTGCAAAACAATCTGATTGCAGCCGTTTTCGGCGATGTAGTCCGACAGCATGGCGACTTGGCCGCAGAAACGGCGCACTTTGCCGTGGCAGGCATACAGCATTTCAATCGGTTCGGCAAAGGTAACGCTTTTGGTTTCAAACGGATTCATGGTTGTGTTCTCAATGGTGTACTTTTCAGACGACCATTTTATAACAAAACAGCCTGCATAAAGCAGGCTGTCTGTATTTTGAAGCTTGGACGGATTAGTCGACCAAAGTCACTTTGCCGTTCATCAAAGCACCATGTCCCGGGAAGGTGCAGGCAAATTTGTATTCGCCGCCCGCCAGTTTGGCAGGATCCAGAGTCAGGGAAGCTTCTTCGCCGCCGCCGACCAGTTTGGTGTGGGCAACAACGCGTGCATCGTCAGCTTTCACGTAGTCGGTTGCAGCAGCGCCGGCACCGTCTTTGAAAATACCGTCCATGTCTTCGGCTTTACCGATGACGATGTTGTGACCCATGCTTTCTTTAGGTTGGGTACCGGTGTGTTTCAGGGTAACGGTGAATTCTTTACAAGCTTTGCTGACTTGGATTTCTTTAGTGTTGAACTGCATAGCGTCGTTGGCTTCGACAGTAGTCGCGCAGTTGCCGGCGGCAGGTGCTGCGGCAGAGTTGGCTGAAGCCGCGCCGGAAGCAGGAGCATCGGCAGGAGGTGCGCTTTCTGCAGGTGCAGGTGCGGCTTCGGAAGCAGCAGATGCAGTCGGAGCAGAGGCTTCGGCAGGTTTTGAAGCTTCTTGTGAACAAGCGGAC
>JUNU01000433.1 GCA_001067655.1 Neisseria lactamica | reverse complement strand
GGATTAAAATAAAAATGAGACAAGGCGGCAACGCCCGCCGTGTACGGGTAGTACGTAAGGGCGTTGCCAACGCCGTATCATTGCAATTTTAATCCACTATACTTTTCCGCTTTCTTTGCACATTCTTTGTCTAACTTGACATTTCCTTGCCGCCGCAACACCATAAAGGCAGATTCGGCAGCCGGTTCGAGCCTGCCGTCGTGTTTTTTATCAACCGAAAGGCTATCCACGATGACACAATCCACCCACGATCCTTACGCGGATTACCGCGAGCTGACGCTTCGGGGCATGATACTCGGTGCGCTGATTACCGTGATCTTTACCGCATCGAACGTTTACCTCGGCTTGAAGGTTGGTCTGACCTTTGCTTCGTCGATTCCGGCGGCGGTGATTTCGATGGCGGTTTTGAAGTTTTGCAAAGGCAGCAATATTTTGGAAAACAATATGGTGCAGACGCAGGCTTCGGCGGCGGGTACGCTTTCGACCATCATCTTCGTCCTGCCCGGTTTGCTGATGGCGGGCTACTGGAGCGGTTTCCCGTTTTGGCAGACGACGCTTTTATGTATTGCCGGCGGGATTTTGGGGGTGATTTTCACCATTCCGCTGCGTTATGCGATGGTGGTGAAAAGCGAGTTGCCTTATCCCGAAGGCGTGGCGGCGGCGGAGATTTTGAAAGTCGGCAGCCACGAGGAAGAGGAAGGCCGTCAGGGCGGCAGCGGCATTAAAGAGCTGGCAGCAGGCGGCGCGCTGGCGGGCTTTATGAGCTTTTGTTCCAACGGTTTGCGCGTGATTGCCGACAGCGCGAGTTATTGGTTTAAAAGCGGCACGGCAATTTTCCAACTGCCGATGGGTTTTTCGCTGGCATTGTTGGGCGCGGGTTATCTGGTCGGACTGACGGGCGGTATCGCCATCCTGTTGGGCATTTCGATTGCTTGGGGTATTGCCGTGCCGTATTTTTCATCGCACATTCCGCAGCCTTCCGATATGGAAATGGCGGCGTTTGCGATGAAGCTGTGGAAGGAAAAAGTACGCTTTATCGGCGCGGGTACCATCGGTATCGCGGCGGTTTGGACGCTTTTGATGCTGCTCAAGCCGATGGTGGAAGGTTTAAAAATGTCGTTCAAGAGTTTCGGCGGCGGCGCGCCCGCTGCGGAACGCACAGAACAGGATTTGTCGCCTAAGACCATGATTTTCTGGGTATTGTCCATGATGCTGATTTTGGGCGTATCGTTTTATCACTTTATCGGCGATTCGCATATTACTGGCGGCATGGCTTGGCTTTTGGTGGTCGTTTGTACGCTTTTAGCTTCCGTCATCGGCTTCTTGGTCGCCGCCGCCTGCGGTTATATGGCAGGTTTGGTCGGCTCGTCTTCCAGCCCGATTTCCGGCGTGGGCATCGTTTCCATCGTCATCATTTCGCTGGTGTTGTTGGTCGTGGGCGAATCCGGCAGCTTGATGGCGGATGAAGCCAACCGCAAATTCTTGCTGGCGCTGACATTGTTCTGCGGTTCGGCAGTAATTTGCGTCGCCTCGATTTCCAACGACAACCTGCAAGACTTGAAAACCGGCTACCTGCTCAAAGCAACGCCTTGGAGACAACAGATTGCGTTGATTATCGGCTGTATCGTCGGCGCATTCGTCATCTCGCCCGTGTTGGAACTGCTCTACGAAGCCTACGGCTTTACCGGCGCCATGCCGCGCGAAGGCATGGACGCGGCACAAGCCTTGGCGGCTCCGCAAGCGACTTTGATGACGACCATCGCGTCGGGTATCTTCGCCCACAACCTTGAATGGGCGTACATCTTCACCGGTATCGCGATTGGCGCGGTGTTAATCGTCGTCGATTTGGTGTTGAAAAAATCGTCCGGCGGCAAACGCGCACTGCCTGTCCTCGCAGTCGGCATGGGCATCTACCTGCCCCCGTCCGTCACTATGCCTATCGTGATCGGCGCAGTGTTGGCGGCGGTGTTGAAACACATCATCGGCAAGAAAGCGGAAAACCGTGAAGGTCGTCTGAAAAACGCCGAACGTATCGGAACCTTGTTCTCCGCTGGTTTGATTGTCGGCGAAAGCCTGGTCGGCGTAGTGATGGCATTCATCATTGCCTTCTCCGTGACCAACGGCGGCTCCGACGCCCCGCTCGCGCTGGGTCTGGAAAACTGGGAAACCACCGCATCATGGCTGGGACTGGCATTCTTCATCACAGGCATGGTGTTCTTTGCACAACGCGTGTTGAAAGCAGGGCGCGTCAAGTAAGTCGGGTTTGAAAATAAAGAGGTCGTCTGAAAACTTGGGATTCAGGTTTTCAGACGACCTTGTTTTTATAGTGGATTAAATTTAAATCAGGACAAGGCGACGAAGCCCGCAGACAGTACAGGTAGTACGGCAAGGCGAGGCAACGCCGTACTGGTTTAAAGTTCATCCGCTATATCTGCGGTCTTCAACCTCTCCCGTCCGGCGGGAGAGGACGGTTCTACGGGCTGAACGAATTTGATTTACTTAGACCCACAAAGCCACCCCCATCCTAACCTTCCTCCGCCGGACGGGGGAAGGGACAGGTTGCTGTTGCTGCAACGAGTAGCGTGGGCT
>JUNU01000432.1 GCA_001067655.1 Neisseria lactamica | reverse complement strand
GCACCTAACCTGAAAGCCGACAGCTTCACCGCAGGCGATACCGTTGTGAACAACGACGGCGTTAAAGTCGGCGACAAAGTGGCTCTGGGCAAAGACGGTCTGAAAGCAGGCGATGTCAACATCACTGCCGACGGTATCAACGCAGGCAACAAAGCCATCAGCAACGTTGCCGCCGGTGTGAAAGACACCGATGCCGCCAACGTCGGACAGCTGAACCGTCTGACTGCCGCCGCCAAGACCGAAGTCGAAGCCGGCACCAACATCGCCAGCGTAAGCAGCAAACAAGGTGCGAACGGTCAAACCGTTTACACCGTTAACGCAGACGGCGCGAGCGTCTCCGCAGGTTCTGACAACATCGTCGTGACCAAAGGCAAAAAAGACGCCGACAACGTAACCGACTACGCCGTTGACCTGTCTAAAGCCGTCAAAGCCGACATCGCCAAAGGCGTAGCGGCGAAAGACGCAGTAGACAACAAAGGCATCAGCTTCGCAGGCGACAGCGGTACGACCGTTGCCAACAAACTGGGCGATACCGTTGCCGTTAAAGGCGATGCCAACATCACCACCACCGCAGGCGCGAACGGCATTCAGGTCGGCCTCAACAAAGACCTGAAAGTCGACAGCGTCAAAGCAGGCGATACGGTTGTGAACAACAACGGCGTCAACGTCGGCGACAAAGTGGCTCTGGGCAAAGAC
>JUNU01000431.1 GCA_001067655.1 Neisseria lactamica | reverse complement strand
CTTTTCTGTTATGGAAAGTTGCACTTCAAATGCGAATCCGCCGTCGTCTGAAATCACCTGCCAACCCTAACCCTGTCAGCGGCAACCGCCTCAAAGAATACAACGGTATCGAATATACCTACGACGCATTGGGCAACCTGATCTACCGCCAGCTGCCTGACGGCGAAAACCAATATTACCAATACGATTTAGAAAACCAACTCGTCCGCGCCGAA
>JUNU01000430.1 GCA_001067655.1 Neisseria lactamica | reverse complement strand
CTGTCTGCGGCTTCGTCGCCTTGTCCTGATTTAAATTTAATCCACTATATAATGAATGAACAAGAATGCGTGTCTAAGCTCCAAGTGAGCCATTTAGTAATGCATTAAAACAGCAAGCAAATAAGTTCGGTAGGATTTATACTGTCGGCAACTTGTCTCATGTTTATTCATCAACTATAAAACAAACCGTTTGACGGTTTACCTCATATATTCAGTGGTCGTCTGAAACCGTATTGCAGATTTTCAGACGACCTTTCCCCAGTTTTATCAGATACAAGAAATAATTTATGAACGAAATAATTCCTGATTCCACCGTTCCTGAAGCGCACAAACGCTCCATCCGCAGCTTTGTGTTGCGTCAAGGGCATATGACTGCGGCGCAGCAGCGTGCCATTGATACGATGTGGTCGCAGTTCGGCATCGATTACCAAGATTCCGTGTTGGACTTGAATCAGCGTTTCGGCAGCAACCGTCCCAAGGTTTTGGAAATCGGTTTCGGCATGGGCGTGGCGACTGTTGAAATCGCCAAGCGCCTGCCTGATACCGACTTTTTGGCGATTGATGTGCACGGTCCCGGCGTCGGCAACATCCTGAAATTGATTGAAGAAGAACGCATCGGCAATATCCGCGTGATGCGGCACGATGCGGTCGAAGTGGTCGAAAATATGCTTTCAGACGACGTGCTCGACGGCATCCACATTTTCTTTCCCGACCCTTGGCACAAAAAACGCCATAACAAACGCCGCTTGGTGCAAACGCCGTTTGTGCAGAAACTGCTGCCCAAGTTGAAAGTCGGCGGCTATATCCATCTGGCGACCGACTGGGAAGAATACGCGCAGCAGATGCTGGAAGTGTTGAGCGGTTTTGACAATTTGCAAAATACCGCCGCCGATTACGCGCCCACGCCCGACTACCGTCCCGAAACGAAATTTGAAGCCCGCGGCAAACGTTTGGGGCACGGCGTTTGGGATTTGGTTTTTAAACGCATTAAATAAACCGATTGGAGAATCTCCCATGTTTACAGGTATCGTCCAAGGTGTCGGCGAAATCATCGCCATCCGCGAACCGTCCGCCGATTTCCGTACCCATGTCGTCAAGCTGCCCGATGGGATGACCGAGCATCTGCAAATCGGCGCATCCGTCGCCAACAACGGCTGCTGCCTGACCATTACCCAAATCGACGGCGATACGGTCAGCTTTGATTTGATGAAAGAAACCTTGGAAAAGACCAATTTAGGTCGTCTGAAAATGGGAGATGCCGTTAATCTCGAACGTGCCGCCCGTTTCGGCGATGAAATCGGCGGACACGTCATGAGCGGGCATATTATGACAACTACACAGATTACGCGGATAGAGCGCAGCGAGTTTAACCGCACAGTATGGTTTGCTCTGCCGACTGAACTCAAGCCCTACATTTTGAGCAAAGGCTTTGTCGGCTTGGACGGTTGTAGCCTGACCATAGGCGACGTTACCGAAACGGAATTCAATGTCCACCTGATTCCGGAAACTTTGACACGCACCTTGTTCAGCAGCCGGAAAGAGGGCGACGTCATCAATATCGAAATCGACCCGCAAACCCAAGCCGTTGTCGATACTGTAATGCGTATGATGGCGCAGCAAAATCCTGCCAGATCAAGACAATAGGGATATATATGAAACTCGCCGCCTTTTTGCAAAAAGCCTATTCCGTTTTGAACCGTCTTGATTTGGTGTTGCCCGAAGAACCCGGCAAAACCGACTGGAGCGCTTTGGCATACCGTTGGCACAGCGTTGGTAAAAAAGGGATTTTGGAGAGCCTGCCAAACCCGCATACATTCCCGCTTGACCGTCTGGCTGCCGTCGGGACGCAAACCGAAAAGCTCAAACGCAATACCGAGCAGTTTTTGGCAGGCCGTTCTGCGAATAATGTTTTGATGAGCGGCTCGCGTGGAACGGGCAAATCCTCACTGGTCAAAGCCCTGTTGCACGAATATGCCGACCAAGGGCTGCGCTTGATTGAAGTTGATAAGAGCGATTTGGTCAGTCTGCCCGCGCTGCTTTCCTTGTTGAAAGACCGTCCCGAAAAATTCATCGTATTCTGCGATGACCTATCGTTTGAAACCGGCGATGAAACGTATAAAGCCCTGAAAACCGCATTGGACGGCGGTTTGTCGCAAAGATGCAGCAACGTGTTGGTATACGCGACGTCCAACCGGCGCCACCTGATGCCTGAATATATGGATGAAAACGGCGGCACAACGGGCATACGCGGCGAAATTCATCAAAAAGAAGCTGTTGAGGAAAAAATTTCCCTATCCGACCGTTTCGGCTTGTGGTTGAGTTTTTATCCGTTCGATCAAAATGACTATCTTCAAGCAGTTGAAAATTGGCTGGGCGACTTCGGCGTGGATTTTGATGAAACGGCACGCAAGGCGGCATTGCAATGGGCACAAATGCGCGGCAACCGCTCTGGGCGTTCGGCTTGGCAGTTTGCGTGCGATTGGGCAGGGCGTTTGCCGGAACAACGGGTTTTGGATTGAGTTTTTTGGGGAAATAGGTCTGCCGTACTGAAATCTTCGGGAGGATAAGGGTAGGGAAAGCCTTTTCCGGTTCAATTTCTTTCGGCCGCATCGCTTTAAATCACCATATCGTTCAAAAGGTCGTCTGAAACAGGATTTCAGACGACCTTTTGAACGGACCAATCAGGAAAGCGATATGTCAGCGAAGGCAGGAAGAGAGCCAAATCTGGCGTTGGCGCGGATTGAGCAGGTGGTAGAAGCGGTGTTGGATTTCCAATTCTTCCACGGCGAAATCCATACTCGACAAGTAGCGGGTTTCGACATAATCGCGCGCGTTGTTTTGATCGAAATTATCTGCCGCAAGGATTTTCATAATGACTTGGCGGCGGTTACGGTCTGTGCGGACAAGTTTGCGGTATGCTTTGTCCGATGCCTGTTTGTAATCATTACGGATGCGGCGCAAAGCATTGTGTTGGTCTTGCGTCAGATTAAGGGAGCGGATGTCGCAATTGGCTTGAAAATCGTCCAGCTTGATATATTGGGGACCGGCGTGCGCAGGGCTGACAGCCATCAGTAGCGCAACTGATAATGCACAGAGGGGTAAATAAGATTTGAATCCAGCAGACACAGCGTTTTCCTAGTTTCCGTAACCGCGCAAATATACCCGATTAGCGTGTGAAAGGCAGTATCCCTCCAGTTAACTTTTGTTAACCTCATATCTTTATTTTATTTCTGACAAAACATATCCTTAACCTATAATTATTTATGCATATGCTTACTTTTGTTAAATATTAATAATGCATAGTTAGTGTTGCGTGAGGCGTTGGTGGTAGAATATGAAAAATTATCCGTTTATCAAACCACACCATCCGACTGGATTTCTATGAACCACAATTTCCGTATTGCGCCCAGTATCTTATCCGCCGATTTTGCCCGTTTGGGCGAGGAAGTAACGAAAGTTATCGAAGCGGGAGCCGATTTGATCCATTTCGACGTGATGGACAATCATTATGTGCCGAACCTGACTTTCGGCCCTATGGTCTGCGCGGCGTTGAAGCCTTATGCCACCGTGCCGATTGATGTGCATCTGATGGTCGAACCCGTTGACGATCTGATTCAGACATTTGCCAAAGCAGGGGCGTCGATTATCACGTTTCATCCCGAAGCCAGCCGCCATATCGACCGTAGCCTCAGCCTGATTAAAGATGCGGGCTGTCAGGCAGGATTGGTGTTGAATCCGGCAACCCCCGCCTACGTTTTGGAAAACGTATTGGACAGGCTGGACATGGTATTGTTGATGTCGGTCAATCCCGGTTTCGGCGGACAAAGCTTCATCCCGCATACCCTTGAAAAAATCTGTCAGGTGCGGGCGATGTTGGATCGGTACGAAGCGCAAAGCGGGTGGCACATCGCCATCGAAGTGGACGGCGGCATCAAAACCGACAATATCGCTGCCGTCGCGGCGGCGGGTGCCGATACTTTTGTGGCAGGTTCGGCAATTTTTGGGAAGCCAGACTATAAAGCGGTGATTGATGCCATGAGGAAGGAATTGGTTTCTGTGGTCTAATGCGCGAAACCACTTGGCAAATCGTTTCCCAATCTCTGTCACATCTTGGACTAGATTGCTTTGTTCTACCTTAAAGCCTATCCACACTGGCTTTGCTGATAACAAAAGGTCGTCTGAAAACTCAAAATCCGGTTTCAGACGACCTTTTGTGTTGTTAATCGCTTATTTTTCCATTTTTAATCCGAAGTGCAGGTAGGCGCGTTCGGTCGCCATTCTGCCGCGCGGGGTGCGTTGCAGGAAGCCTTGTTGGATGAGGTAGGGTTCGATAACGTCTTCGATGGTGTCCGTGGATTCGCCGATGGCGGCGGCAACGTTGTCGAGGCCGACGGGGCCGCCGCTGAATTTGTGCAGGATGGCTTCGAGGAATTTTCTGTCCATGACGTCCAAACCTTGCGCGTCCACATCCAGCATACTTAAAGCGGCATCGGCGACGGCGGCATCGATCACGCCGTTGTTTTTCACATCGGCAAAATCGCGTACGCGGCGCAGTAGGCGGTTGGCGATGCGGGGCGTGCCGCGGCTTCGTTTGGCGACTTCCATCGCGCCTTCTTCGCCCATGTCGAGTTGCAGTAATTGCGCGGAACGGCTGACAATGGTGGCAAGGTCTTGATTTTGGTAAAACTCCAAGCGGGCAACGATACCGAAGCGGTCGCGCAGAGGGTTGGTCAGCATACCTGCGCGGGTGGTTGCGCCGACGAGCGTGAAGGGCGGCAGGTCGATTTTGACGGAACGGGCGGCAGGGCCTTCGCCTATCATGATGTCGAGCTGGTAGTCTTCGAGCGCGGGGTAGAGGATTTCTTCGACGACGGGGCTGAGGCGGTGGATTTCGTCGATGAACAATACGTCGTGCGGCTCGAGGTTGGTCAGAAGGGCGGCAAGGTCGCCGGCGCGCTCGAGGACGGGGCCGCTGGTTTGGCGCAGGTTGACGCCCAGCTCTTTGGCGATGATGTGCGCCAATGTGGTTTTGCCCAGTCCGGGCGGACCGAAGAGCAGGGTGTGGTCTAGGGCTTCGCCGCGTTTTTTGGCGGCTTTGATGAAGATGGCGAGCTGTTCTTTGGCTTTGTCTTGCCCGATATAGTCGTCCAGCGTTTTAGGGCGCAGGGCGCGCTCGAGCAGCTCTTCCTGTGAGGAGATGCTTTGTGCGGTGATGATGCGCTGGGGCTGGGCGGCGGTCAGGTTGTCGGTTTGCAACATGGGTTTTCCGGTGGGTTCGGGGTCGTCTGAAAAGCGGTTTGCCGCTTCAGACGACCTTTTTGAAAGGGATTCAGCCGCGTGTTTCGCGCCAAACGAGGTAATCGCGCAGTGGCGGCATGGGCGGGTTGATGCAGTGGGGGCAGATGCCTGTGGTGTCTTCGTCGTCGCTGTCGATGTGGTAGGCGTTGGGGTCGAAGCGCACCTGCTGCATCACCGCCTGCGCCAATGCCTGTGCCTGAACGACGTCGAAGGTGAATTTTTCGAGGATTTCGTTCAGCAGGCGGATTTCGCCTTCGCTGAATTCTACGCTGTGTTTGAGGATGAGGCGTTGGTAATCTTCGTTGTTGATTTTGGGCAATAAATCGGTTTGTAGGGTCATGGTTTTTATGTTTGGAACGGAATGGCTGAGAGGCAGATTATAGCGGATATGGCGGCGGCTGTTTCAAAGGTCGTCTGAAAGTTGACGGGCTTTGGCGGATGCTGGGATAAACCTGTTCAATTCAGTATTGATTATCTGAGCATCACGGCTGTCAAAAAAATCGCCGATAAGTATGGTTTTTCCCTGATAATCGAAAGACCATGCGCCTTGTTTGCATTTTTGGATACGTAAGATATTGGGGATATCGTTTTTTGGCTGTTTTATACCATTTTGGTAGTAGTTTTTGTTTGGGTACTCAGCTTTCCTTCCTCTTGCAACAGGAGCTTTGGGAATATTGTCACGAAACTGCCATTTGGAAATTTCTGACACAGGGAAGCTGCGCCAACGCCCGATGGAGAACAAGGTGTAACCATGAGACAGGGTATGGTTACGGATCTTGATGTTTTCACGTACGAAAAGTTGCCAAAGAAGGCTGTAAACCAGTGAGCCGACTAGGTAGAAAGTAAAAAGTATATGGGTAAGAATTATTATTGGATCAGTGAAATAATGCTCTTCAAGGTAAAACGGCGCGATGCATGTAAGAGCAAAGGAAAATATAAGAAATAGAGCGGTAAAGCCGATTTCCTGCAAGTCATGTACAACACGCGCAGACACAGTAATGCCGTCGGGCGCGCGTTCGATTTTATAACGTGAAGATGTCATCAATAGCTTCCTAATTTTTCTGTCTTATACGCTTTTTGCAGCGGGGCGATTTGAGCCAAGCGCGCGCGGTCGATTTCTTCGGCGATGAGGTGGGCTTTTCCCTGCGCGCGGCATTCGGCGGCGATTTTGCCCGAATCCACCTGATTGGCGGCTTTGAGCAGGGCGAGCCAGTGCGCGCGCTGGGGGTAGGGGGCGTTTTCGCGGTTCAGACGGCCTTGCGTATCGGCAATGCAGACGTTCAGGGCGGCGGCGAAACGTTCGGGGCGGCGGAAGGCGTCGGTTTTTTGCAAAACCTTCAGAATGGTTTTGCTTTTGAGCTGCCCGACTTGGTGGAACATGATGTGCCAGCGGCAGACAAGTTCGGCAAGCTCGGCGCAGTGTCTCGGCGCGCGCAACCGCTGATTGACTTCGCGTACGGGTTCGACGCCGGCGAGGTCGTGTCCGTGGTGTTTGGGCAGGATTTCGGGCGGGGTTTTGGCTTTGCCCAAATCGTGCAGCAGGGCGGCGTAGTGTTCGGGCAGGCTCAGACCCATATCGGCGGTACGTTGCAGCGTCATCAGGGTATGGATGCCGCTGTCGATTTCGGGATGATAGTCGGCGCGTTGCGGCACGCCGAAGAGGGCATCGACTTCGGGCAGCAAGACTTTGAGCGCGCCGCATTCGCGCAACACTTCAATCATTTTGCGCGGATTTTTTTCCATCAAACCTTTCGCCAATTCCTGCCAGACGCGTTCGGCTACCAAAGCGTCTGCTTCGCCGTTTTCCACCATCTGTCGCATCAGTTTCATGGTTTCTTCGGCGATTTCAAACCCGTAGCGCGCGGCAAAACGGGCGGTGCGCAGGATGCGGACGGGGTCTTCGGCAAAAGCGGGTGAGACGTGGCGCAAAATGCCCGCCTTCAAATCCTGTTGTCCGCCGAAGGGGTCGATGATGAGGTCGTCTGAATCCTGCGCCATTGCGTTGATGGTCAGGTCGCGGCGCATCAAATCCTGCTCCAGCGTAACGTCTTTGTCGGCGTGGAAACTGAAACCGGCATAGCCCTTGGCGGTTTTGCGCTCGGTGCGGGCGAGGGCGTATTCTTCGTGGGTGTCTGGATGGAGGAACACGGGAAAATCTTTGCCGACCGGCCGGAAGCCTTGCGCCAGCATGGTTTGTGCGTCGGCGCCGACGACCACCCAGTCGCGGTCTTTAACGGGCAAACCTAAAAGATAATCGCGGACGGCGCCGCCGACGAGATAGGTTTTGATGGTGTGTGTTTTCTGAGTCATTGAATTGGTCTTTGGTAACAATCAGAATGTATAGTGGATTAACTTTAAACCAGTACGGCGTTGCCTCGCCTTAGCTCAAA
>JUNU01000429.1 GCA_001067655.1 Neisseria lactamica | reverse complement strand
CAAGCCTTGCGGCTTGTTGCCCTCTCTCTAACTCTCTCCCACGGGAGAGAGGACAGGGCGGCTGTTGGGATTAAGGGTGATGCAGGGAAAATAGAAAGCTGTAGCCCATATGTAGGGCTTGTGCGGTATGTACGCGTTCTCCATTTTCCCTGCAACCCCAACCCACCGCGTGCGTGCCTTGCGGCACACACCCTGCCGATGGGTTCAAAGGTCGTCTGAAAAAACGCTCGCGGCGTTTGTTCCATCTGCTTTGCGATAGGCTACCTGAAAAATTCCTGCCGTTGATGTTTCGGGCATTCTTTTTCAGACGACCTGCAACGCCTGAATCCGCTGCAACCCGCTCCCTCTCCCGTGGGGAAGGGTTGGGGAGAGGGCATTCCCCGAATGGCGGCAATCTTTCCCAAACACCTTAACCGCCCCAATACAAGCCTTGCGGCTTGTTGCCCTCTCTCTAACTCTCTCCCACGGGA
>JUNU01000428.1 GCA_001067655.1 Neisseria lactamica | reverse complement strand
CGTTGCAGTTTGAAATTGAAAAAGCTGAGTCCTGTCGCATACAGAACCCAGCTTGCACAGAGCGCCTGAATAGGCTTTTATGAGTGTCCAAGATTTGGGGGCCAGTTCACAGGTTTTCAGACGACCTTTTTTAAAGTGCTGATTCTTGATTCAACCTACGGCTCTGAAACCATAAAAGTTGTTCTGAACTTCACTTTCAGACGACCTTCCTGCCTTTATTCTTTGCGCGGCGGCCAATAGACGTCTTCTTTTTTGACGATACCGCGTTTGAGAATGTCGGCAGCAAGAGCGGCGGTGTCAGGCGGATTTTGGTAGAACGCTGCATCTTCTTTACTCATTGCGGAGTAGATGCCTTTCCAGTGGGTTTTGGCAGGTGGCAGTGGGAGGACTTCGTCTAAGCGCGGGAAGGTATAGAAGATGTTACCACTTTTAGTATCAGTACCTTTAAGTGCTTTATACAAATCGTTATAAGCTGCTTCACGGACAGGATCAGCTGGAGTAGTAGTAAATTCTTGCATATAAGCTTTTGATTTGCCGTAAACATGTCCCAAACGCAAAGCGGCTCCAGCCCCCCCTTCCCCACCATAACGCACTGCATTGTGCATTAACTGCAAAGATTCTTTCGTGTTACCGTATCGAATTCTCTTAACCATGGACAATTCTTCCATAGCAACCGAGAAACGCTGCTTAGAAGCGCAGTTAAGTAGCAACTCGCGGGTATCTAAATCCTTTATTTTGTTTCCATAAATCAGGGACAGTTCATACTGAGCCAACGGCACTCCCAAATCCACCGCCTTTTGCAAATAGGCAAGACCAAGTTGCGGATTACGGCGGTAGCCCGCGTTTCCTTCATACAGTGCATCAAACAACCAGTAGTTTGCCATCGCCCAGTTTTTGTCCAGACCGTAGTGCAGCCATTTGCGGGCGCGGTTGTGCAAGGGGTTGTACATGATACCGGTCGAACCTTGCACATGGGTGTAGAGCAGGTAAAGGTTGTTGATTGCCTGATAATGCCCCCTCGATGCAGCGGCTTCGTACAAGACAATCATGTCCTGAAATTCCTCTTTATTCATACGCCAGTCTTTGGCATCCAGCAGGGTGGCGGCGCGATACCAAAGATGGGATTCGGCATCGGGCGGGGACGGCGGCGTCCAATTAGTACAGGTGTATTGGGTGCGCTTAGGATCAAAGTTTTTGGGAGTTGAGTGATTCTGGGTGTAATCTTTATTGGGCATGGTGGCTCCTTGAAAGTTGCAGGCGTTTAAGCCAAAAAGACACAACAGTAAAATTAATCTACTCATGTTATGCCTTCCTAGACCCTGCGACGCTACGGTCATCTGAAAATGGGACTGCATGGCCAGCAATCATTGTGTTGTACATCATTTTTTCTTTATTCTCCAAAGTTAATTTCTTGAAGTCTTCAAAATACTTTCCCATCAAATTATGTTTTTCAGGCTGTCCAACCTTTCCACCGCTGTATCTCTCAAATAGGGTTTTACGGAACTTATACGCCACTTCCTCATCATCACAAAGCAGATTCAGCTCAGAATCCACAGTCATACTGCGAAAATTTAAATTTGCCGAACCAAGGGTAAAGAAATCATCGTCGATAACCATTAATTTGGCATGAATATAGATATCCTGTGGCTCCCCGTCAACTTGAGTTTTTAAGTTGCAGAATACTGTTTCAATTCCGTTTTTTTTAAGCTCTTCGTAAGTATGTTTCATCTCTGCACCATTTAAAGCACCTTTCATCGTCATGTGATAATTTCCATCTTTATCCTGACGATAAAGCTCATTATCCCCGTTTTTCCCTTGCCCCACTTGGTCACTCACGCCCAATTCATTTGCCATTTGATGCGTACGGAACATCATTTCTGTTTTTTCCGGCGGGGAAGTAAAGGCAAAAACATACAGCATTGGTTTGCTCTCGCTATTTAACTCGCCTAACTTTTCTAGATATTTTTTGTAATACTGTTTTATCTCTTTCACCCATGAAGCATATTGAAGATATTGATTGACAATTAGCACATAGCGACGCGGATTTTCTGCAACCTGAAAATAAGCACGACGGATTTCCAGTTCTTTATCGCCATTCACTTTTTTGTCAGGTCGAGTGCGGACTAGCTGAACGGAAGAACCATTAGAGTCGCAATATTCACTCATTATTTTTTCCATGTCCGGCTTTTTTCGACTTTCAGTAATTTTCTCATACCCTTTACGAATATAATTTTTTTGGCAATTATCATCCCATGATTCGCAAAAGTTGGCATTTAAATCTATCAGTGCAGAACCTTTAATACCAATTGAAAAATCATGCCAAGGCCCTAGTCCAGCCTCTCGAAGCGGCTCATCATGACGCATTTCTACCGTATCCCAATAAGCAGTCAGACTATTGTGACCCATTACATAGCCATGCGCTTTTTCTGTTCCATAATCCACTAAAAGGGATTTTTGGTGATCACTAGGAAAATTCAAACTAAAACTCTCCCCAAAACTTCTAGGATCCTCATTTTTCAACACTAAATTATTTAGATTACTTATTGCACGGAATACTATTTCAATATTTGGATAAACGCCTCTCTCAATTTTTTCAAACCATTCTCGAGAATATGCCGTAGCCTCAGGACTCCAAGCTTTGTTCCCGGTTTTATCATTACTCCCATGTTCGCGGCTTATTGTTTTTATTGTTTTTTTCGTTCCATTTTCGGACTTTATCTCGTGTCTGATAAACGCCTCTTTTCTAGAAGTAAAAGGAATACAACTAGCCCGTAACCCGGGAACATTTTCCATCACTCCGTTACCTGATTTAGTGTACCAAAGCAACAGGCGAATTTTCATTTCCTCGTTATTCTTTGCCGCTTCTATCAAATGATGACCGTAGCTATCAGTTTCCTTCCATTCCCAATTATTCCCTTCTCGAACAATCGGCATCGCCGGATCAAACCCCCAGCAGATAATGTCTATTGATTTTTCGGCTTTTTTAATGGATTCTGCAATTGCAGCAAAAACCTCCTGTCCACTGAAATACGGCGTGAGCTTGTTACCATTGCGTTGTTTGTAATTTGAGTTGTCCAAGTACCAGCGTGAAGAGAGTACTGCTGCACCCGCCTTGGTACAAGTAACTTGCTGTATATTTTCATTATTAGAATTTGGCATTTTCAATTCCTTAATCGATTTGCTTTTTATCAGATTGTTTAAAGTAACGGATAAGGGACGTATCCTTATTTACTGTTTCTTCGTGCTCAACATGCCGATAACCTAAAGCAGTCAGGTTTTGGGCAAGTTGTTTCTTCACATTTTTTTCCTGCTGTTTATCTGGTGGAGTAATGTCAAATATTGCACCGTTGCTCAACTCTACTTTATATTTAGACTTATCATCATGTTCATACTCTATCGCACCCAAATCATCGGTCAGCCCCTCTTTTAGCAGCACCCCATCTTTATAGAGTTTGTAGGGTTCGTTAGTGTAAACAAAGCCATGACCATGCGGCTTCGATGAAAGTAAAAATCTGCCTTGTTTTAATGTTTTAGCAATGGTCTTGACCTGCTCCAATTGCAGACTGCTTGGCCCCGTTACCTCCATCGGCGCCTTCACCCTAACCAGCTTCGGACTGCCAATCTCAATTTCTCCATTCGAGAATTTGATGTATGCGCCTTTACAGGTAATTAAAACTTCCTCTTGCGCTGCAATATTTACTCTGCCTGAACTACTGGTCAGTACCGCATCCTTCAGCGCATTCAGCTGCAACTCGTCATTCTGTGCCTGCACTTCCAC
>JUNU01000427.1 GCA_001067655.1 Neisseria lactamica | reverse complement strand
TACTGTCTGCGGCTTCGTCGCCTTGTCCTGATTTAAATTTAATCCACTATATTGAAGCTTGGTCAGATGGGCATTCTGTTTGCCATCATGTGAATAAAGGTCGTCTGAAAAACGGTTTAGCGAAATTCGCTCTATATGGTAGCGAAACGCGTTGCACTCGTTTTCAGACGACCTTGTGGCAAAACGTAAGGTTTATTTTGCCGCTTTGTTGCCGTCGACAATCTTCAGTCCGGCTGAAACCAGGCTGCCGATGTCGGCTACGTTGGCGGGCATAATCAGCGTGGTGCTTTCTTTTGCCAGATTGCTGAAGGCTTCGACATATTGTTCGGCAACTTTCAGGTTGACGGCTTCGGAGCCGCCCTCTGCGCGGACTGCCTCGGCGATTTTGCGGATGGCATCGGCGTTGGCTTCAGCAACCAGACGCAGGGCTTCGGCTTCACCTTGTGCGCGGTTGATGCGGGCGATTTTTTCACCGTTTGACGCGTTGATTGCGGCTTGCGCTTCACCTTCGGACTGTTGGATTTCTGCTTCGCGCTGACCGCTGGCAAGGTTGATTTGCTCGATTTTTCGGCCTTCGGATTCGGCGATGCGGGCGCGTTTTTCACGTTCGGCGGTAATTTGCGCTTGCATTGAGCGCAGAATTTCTTGCGGCGGAACCAAGTCTTTGATTTCGTAACGCAATACTTTCACACCCCATGCGCCTGCCGCTTCGTCGAGCGCGGAAACGACGATGCTGTTGATTTCGTCGCGTTCTTCAAACGTTTTGTCCAACTCCATGCGACCGATAACCGAACGCAGCGTGGTTTGGGCAAGCTGGGTGATCGCCATGATGTAGTTGCTGGAGCCGTAAGAAGCGAGTTTCGGATCGGTTACTTGGAAGTAGATGATGCCGTCAACAGTAAGCTGGGTGTTGTCACGGGTGATACAAACTTGGCTGGGAACGTCCAAAGGCACTTCTTTGAGCGAGTGACGGTAGGCGACGCGGTCAACGAAAGGAATCAGAATGTTCAGACCGGCAGTTAACGCGTTGTGGAATCTGCCGAGGCGTTCGACGACGTAAACTTCCTGTTGCGGCACGACGATGAACGACTTGAAGCCGAAAATCACGACGACAATCAGCAGGATGACGGGGAAGCTGTATAGAAATTCCATTGTTTTTCCTTATGCTGTGAGAGCAAAAATTAATATTAATAGATGAATATTTTCAGGAAGGGTAATTGATTCGCCCATAAATACTCCTTTCGATTGTATCGATCAATTTAAACGAATCAGCAAAACATTACCGTTTTTACCAGTAATAACGGCGATGGAGGTCGTCTGAACGGCATCAGCATTTTCAGCCTGCGCCTGCCAGTGCGTTCCCCGATAAAAAACTTCATAGCAATCGCCGTGAAGGCGGCGGAGGATTTGAACGGTCTGTCCGATGTCCAAATCATCGTTCAATTCTTGGCGGGGCGCAGTTTTTTTGAACTTGCTGTGTACCACCCAGATACCGACGGCGGACAAAACGGCTGCCGCTGCAACGGCAATCGAAGTATCGCCGGTCAGCCAATACACCAAACCTGCACCGAACAAAGCCGCGCTGACAACCAAGAGATACACAGTGCCGACAAACAGCTCGACAATCAGGACGGCAGCAGCAGCGATAAACCAAGTAGTCATATAGATTCCTTAAGATTCGGGTGGTACAGGCTCCATCATAACGGCACAAAGGCTGACTGACAATTCAATCATGACGATATTTTATTTTAGATGTCCGGCGGGAATGGGCGGTCGGTAGAAAAAGCGTCATATCCATCTTGCTGCGTTATAATGATTTTTCACGATCATGAAAGCATCAGTATGCAAACTTGGCACGAAGCAATCGGCGCAGAAAAGTCCGAACCCTATTTCCAACAGATTATTGAAACCGTCAAAAAAGAGCGCGGCATGGGGCGGATTATCTACCCGCCTGCCGAAGACGTGTTCAACGCCTTTAAAGCAACCGAATTCGGTAACGTCAAAGTCGTGATTTTGGGGCAAGACCCGTATCACGGCGCAGGGCAGGCGCACGGTTTGGCGTTTTCCGTCCGCGAAGGCATCGCCGTCCCGCCTTCGCTGGTCAATATTTACAAAGAGTTAGCAGACGACATCGCAGGTTTCCAAATCCCGCAACACGGCTATCTGCAACATTGGGCGGAGCAGGGCGTTTTACTGCTCAATACCGTCTTGACCGTCTGCGCAGGGCAGGCGCATTCCCATGCGACATTGGGCTGGGAACGCTTTACCGACGAGGTGGTCAACCAAATCAACCAAAACCGAGAACACGTTGTCTTCATGCTTTGGGGCAGCCACGCGCAGAAAAAAGGCGCATTTATTGACCGCAGCCGCCATCTCGTCCTTAGCGCGCCACACCCCTCGCCGTTGTCCGCCTATCGCGGCTTCTTCGGCTGCAAACACTTTTCTCGCGCCAATGCCTATTTGCAGGAAAACGGGATAACGCCGATAGACTGGCAGGTATAAAAACAGGTCGTCTGAAAACAGCAGCCATAGCAAACCGGACAATCCACCCGCCGTCTGAACAAGCCTTCCTTTTTCAGACGACCCCTTTCCCAACCCCACAGGAGAACACTATGCAGGTAACGACTTCAGCCATTGTCAACGGCGAATTTGAAGACAAATACGGCAAGCGCGGCAGCCAGTTCAGTCCGAACAATATGCCGACTTACTCCATCCCCTTTGAAATCAGCGGCGCGCCCGAAGGTACGAAATCCTTTGCCGTCGTTTTGGAAGACAAAGACGCCATTACCGCCAGCGGATTCGTGTGGACACACTGGCTGATTGCCGACCTCAAGCGCACCTCCGTTGCCGAAAACGAAAGCCTGACCGCCACCGACTACACGCAAGGCGCAAACAGTTGGGCGAGCCTGTTGGGCAAGTTGGACATCGAAGAAGCCACGGGTTACGGCGGCATGTATCCGCCCAACTGCCGCCACCGCTACGAACTCATCGTTTACGCACTCGATACTGTGTTGAACCTGCCGCGCGGCTTCCGCTTCAACGACCTGCATTTCGCCATGCAGGGACATATCTTGGACAGCGCAAGCGTAATGGGAACGTATGACGTATAAAGCTTAAGCCGCTTGTTTGAAAAAAGGTCGTCTGAAAATTTCAGACGACCTTTTGTTATCAGTGATGACCGCAACCGCCGCCATGACTTTCGCGCAATGCTTCGGCAGCCTGCTCGTCGGCATGGTAGCTTGAGCGGACCATGGCGCCGATGGCGGCGTTGGTGAAGCCCAGTTCGTATGCTTCTTTTTCAAAGATTTTGAACTGGTCGGGTGTGACGTAGCGCAAGACGGGAAGGTGTCCGTCTGAAGGCTGGAGGTACTGGCCGATGGTAATCATCTCGATATTGTGCGCCCGCATATCGCGCATGATTTCGCGCACGTCTTCGTCTGTTTCACCCAAGCCGACCATGATGCCGGATTTGGTCGGGATGTGCGGCATCATTTCTTTGTAGCGGCGCAGCAGGTCGAGGGAGTGCTGATAGTTGGCACCCGGACGGGCTTTTTTGTACAGGCTCGGATGGGTTTCCAAGTTGTGGTTCATCACGTCGGGCGGGGTTTCGGCAAGGATTTTCAGTGCGATGTCCAAGCGGCCGCGGAAGTCGGGAACGAGGATTTCGATTTTGGTGTTCGGACTGGTTTCGCGGATGGCTTTGATGCAGTCGGCGAAATGCTGTGCGCCGCCGTCGCGCAGATCGTCGCGGTCAACGGAGGTGATGACGACGTAACGCAGGTTCATGGCTTTGACGGATTCTGCGAGGTTTTTCGGTTCGTCGGGGTCGAGCATATTCGGACGGCCGTGTCCCACGTCGCAGAACGGGCAACGTCGGGTACAAATATCGCCCATAATCATGAAGGTCGCCGTGCCTTTGCTGAAACATTCGCCGATGTTCGGGCAGGAGGCTTCTTCGCAAACGGTGTGCATTTTTTGTTCGCGCAAAATGTCTTTGATTTCAAAGAATTTGCGTGACGGCAGTTTGGCACGTATCCATTCAGGTTTTTTCAGTTTTTCCTGAAGAGGGACGACTTTGATGGGGATGCGGGCGGTTTTGTCCGCGCCTTTGAGTTTGACGCCGCGTTTGGGATCGTCAACTTTGATTTCGCTCATTAATTGTTCGCTTTCGGTGTGAGTTGTGTCTCGAGGTGTGCGGTCAGTTTTTGTGCAACTTCGTCTAAAGTGGGACAGGGTTGGACAAAATCCGCGATTTGGGTCATTTCCATGCCGGCATAGCCGCAGGGGTTGATGTGGGTAAACGGGCTTAGGTCCATGTTTACGTTCAATGCCAGACCGTGATAGACGGAGCCGTCTTTAATACGCAAGCCGAGTGAGGCGATTTTGCGCTCGCCAACATAAACACCGGGGCGTTTCGGGTCTGCCGCCGCTTTAATGCCGTATTCCGCCAAAGTGGCGATGATGCTGTTTTCAAGCGCGGAAACGATGTTGCGGACGCTGGTTTTGCGGCGTTTGAAGTTGATCATGGTGTAAACGACCAACTGGCCGGGACCGTGATAGGTGATTTGCCCGCCTCGGTCGATTTGCACGACGGGTATGTCGTCGCGGATCAGGAGGTGTTCCGGTTTGCCTGCCAGCCCTTGCGTGAAGACGGGCGGATGTTCGACCACCCATAATTCGTCTTCGGTATGTTCGTCGCGGGCTGCGTTGAACGCTTTCATGGCTTCGAAAGTCGGTTGGTACTCGACCAAGCCTTTATGCACGATTTTCATATCAGTACACTACTTTCACCATTTCGTGATCAGTCAGGGCGCGATAGATTTTGTCCAGTTGCTCTTTACTTTCGACGTTTACTTTGACGGTCGCGCCGGTATAGTTGCCCTTGCTGCTCAGGCGGGTGGTGATGTGATGCGGCTTGGTATCGGGCGCGTGTTTGCGGACGGTTTCTAGAATATTTTTTTCAAATTCGGGATGCGAATCGCCCATGACTTTGATGGGGAATTGGCAAGGGAATTCGATGAGTGAGGTTTGGTCGGTCATGGCTGACTCCTGATGTGCTGTATGCCGAGAGGTCGTCTGAAAAGTTTCCAGCCTTTCAGACGACCTCGAATGGCGTGTATTTTATCGCAAAAAGTTGCTGATAAAAATAGAAGCGTACATCGGCTTTTTCAAGTCTTGAAATACGCTTTTCCATCCCAATTTAAGCGACATTCCGAATTTATTACCAAGTAGAGAACAATATGCCGACAAAAGAAAAACATTTTGAGGAATACAGCGCACTGGCAACCCTGCCTTTACGCGATGTCGTCGTTTATCCGCATATGGTGTTGCCACTGTTTGTAGGCCGCCCGAAATCCATTGCGGCATTGGAAGCGGCAATGGCGAATGACGATCCGGTGTTTTTGCTGGCGCAAATCGACCCGAACACCGAAGATCCGACGGCGTCCGATTTGCACCGTACGGGTACGGTCGCGCAGGTTTTGCAGGTGTTGAAGCTGCCTGACGGCACGGTGAAAGTGTTGGTCGAAGGTATCCGGCGCGGCAGAGTATTGACCATTGAAGAGAGCGGCGGGTTGTTCCTGTCCCATGTCGAAGCTGTCAACGAGTATGCGGATGCGGACAATTCCGATATTGAAGCCATTCGCCGCACGCTGCTTACCCAGTTTGACCAATACGCCAAGTTGAATAAAAAAATCCCTGCCGAAATCATCAATACCATCAACGGTATCGATGATAACAGCCGTTTGGTGGACACGATTGCGGCGCATTTGCAGTTGAAACTGGAGCAGCGCCAACAGATTTTGGAAACCTTCGGAATTATCGGCCGTATGGAGTTTCTGCTTGCACAGTTGGAATCCGAACTGGACATCATGCAAGTTGAAAAACGCATCCGCGGCCGTGTCAAACGCCAGATGGAAAAATCCCAGCGCGAGTATTATCTGAACGAGCAAGTGAAAGCGATTCAGAAAGAATTGGGCGAAGAAGACGAACGCGGCGAATTGGATGCGTTGGAAGCAAAAATCAAAGAAGTGGGCATGACCAAAGAAGCTGAGGAAAAATGCCTGTCTGAATTGAAAAAGCTCAAAATGATGCCGCCTATGTCTGCGGAATCTACCGTGGTACGCAACTACATCGATACTTTGCTTGAGCTGCCGTGGAAGAAAAAATCCCGTGTCAGCAAAGATATTGCCAAAGCCGATTTGGTGTTGAACGCCGACCACTATGGCTTGGAAAAAGTCAAAGAGCGGATTTTGGAATACCTCGCCGTCCAAAAACGTATGGACAAACTCAAAGGTCCGATTCTATGTTTAGTCGGTCCTCCAGGGGTGGGTAAAACCTCATTGGGCGAATCCATCGCCAAAGCGACAGGCCGCCAATATGTCCGCATGGCTTTGGGTGGCGTGCGCGACGAAAGCGAAATCCGCGGCCACCGCCGCACCTATATCGGCTCTATGCCCGGCAAAATCCTACAAAACATGGCTAAAGCGGGCGTGAGGAATCCGCTGTTCCTGCTCGACGAAATCGACAAATTGGGCAGCGACTTCCGAGGCGATCCTGCCAGCGCGTTGCTTGAGGTGCTCGATCCTGAGCAAAACAACAAGTTTGCCGATCATTATGCGGAAGTGGATTATGACTTGAGCGATGTGATGTTTATCGCCACATCCAACAGTCTGAATATCCCGACCCCGTTGCTTGACCGCATGGAAATCATCCGTTTGTCCGGCTATACTGAAGACGAGAAAATCAATATCGCCATGCAGTATCTCGTGCCGAAACAAATGAAACGCAACGGCGTGAAAGAAGGCGAATTGGTCGTCGAAGAAAGTGCGGTACGCGATATCATCCGTTATTACACCCGTGAAGCCGGTGTGCGTTCGCTCGATCGCGAGATTGCCAAAATCTGCCGCAAGGTGGTGATGCAGATTACCTTGAACGAAGATAAGAAGAGGTCGTCTGAAACCAAGAAAACCAGCAAAGGCAAGCCTAAGGCGGTTAAAGTCAATGAGAAAAACCTGCATGACTACTTGGGCGTGCGCCGCTTCGATTACGGCGTTGCCGAAAGTGAAAACCGCATCGGACAGGTTACCGGTTTGGCGTGGACGGAAGTCGGCGGCGAATTGCTGACTGTCGAAGCTGTGGCGTTGCCGGGCAAGGGTGTGATTCAGTGTACCGGCCAGTTGGGCGATGTGATGAAGGAATCTGTGTCTGCGGCATGGTCCGTTGTCCGTTCCCGTGCAGAATCAGTGGGTTTAGCTCCCGATTTTTACGAGAAAAAAGACATCCATGTTCACGTTCCAGAAGGCGCAACGCCGAAAGACGGTCCGAGCGCAGGTATCGCCATGACTTTGGCGATGGTGTCTGCCTTTACCAAAATTCCGGTGCGCGCCGATGTGGCGATGACAGGCGAAATCACCCTGCGCGGCGAAGTTTTGCCAATCGGCGGTTTGAAGGAAAAACTGTTGGCTGCCTTGCGCGGCGGCATCAAACACGTCCTAATTCCGAAAGATAACGTCAAAGACTTGGAAGAAATCCCTGAAAACGTGAAAACCGGCCTGACCATCCATCCGGTCAAATGGATAGACGAAGTCCTCGCTTTGGGCTTGGAAAGCCAGCCGACACCTTGGGTTGCGCCTTTAAGTACCGAAGAGGCGCAGGTTGAAGCCACCAAGCCTAAGTCAAGGGCGAAAGCGACCAAACACTGATTTTGTAAAAAATGTGTTGCAAAAGATGCGGGTTTGCCTTGAAAGCCTGTAAAATAGGGCAATTCCGCATTTTTTGCTTGACACGGTATTTTCAGAATTGCTATAAAGCGCAAAGGTACTCAAAAGTACGAAGCCCCGAGTATTCGGGCATTTCATTATTTTCAACGATAGGAAGGGACTGATTGTGAATAAGTCTGAATTGATCGAAGCAATTGCTCAAGAAGCCGGCATTTCTAAAGCTGCCGCCCAAAAAGCTCTGGATGCCACTACCAATGCTGTAACCAACGCTCTGAAAAAAGGCGACACCGTAACTCTGGTCGGTTTCGGTACTTTCTACGTTGGCGAACGTGCAGAACGTCAAGGCCGCAATCCCAAAACCGGCGAGCCTCTGACCATTGCTGCTGCTAAAACTCCTAAATTCCGTGCCGGTAAAGCATTGAAAGATGCTCTGTAAGCATAGATAGGCATTAAGCCTGATAAAAATCGACTCCGATATAGGAGTCGATTTTTATTTTGTGCTGTTTTTGTACATTTAACATAGAAATAAATCTAGAAATAAATCGAATAAAATTTGTGAGCAATGCCGCCTTGTGCCGTTATGTTCATGGTTTTAGATGTTCGGAAGAATTTTGCCGTCATGAATTAGGCGGAAAGCGAGACATTTCCAGAAATGTCTTTTGTTTGTTATACTTTCGACGTTTAACTTTTGCAATTGTTTATAAGGAGCGCAAAATGGCAGATTTTAATAAAATCTTGACGCCGGGTGATGTCGATGGCGGCATTATTAATGTTGTGAACGAAATTCCTGCGGGCAGCAATCATAAAATCGAATGGAACCGCAAATTAGCGGCTTTCCAACTCGACCGTGTTGAACCTGCAATTTTTTCCAAACCTACAAACTACGGTTTTATCCCTCAGACTTTAGACGAAGATGGCGATGAATTGGATGTATTGCTGGTGACAGAGCAACCATTGGCAACTGGCATTTTTCTGGAAGCGCGCGTCATTGGCGTGATGAAATTTGTTGATGACGGCGAGGTTGACGATAAAATCGTTTGCGTTCCTGCCGACGACCGCAACAATGGCAATGCGTACAAAACATTGTCTGATTTGCCGCAACAATTAATCAAGCAAATCGAATTCCATTTCAACCACTACAAAGACTTGAAAAAAGCAGGTACGACCAAAGTCGAATCTTGGGGTGATGTTGAAGAAGCGAAACAAGTCATTAAAGAATCGATTGAGCGTTGGAATAAACAAGCTTAATTGAGATCAGCAAGCAAAAGCTCGTCTGAAAATATTTTCAGACGAGCTTTTTGTTTTTTATGACCATGGCGCGAGCTTGGTGTTTGCCTGTTTGGCAGGAGGATTTTTTGGTATGATTGCCCCTTATATTTTCTATTGATAGGTTTGCACTATGTCTGTCTATACAAGTGTTTCTGATGAAGAAATGCGGGCGTTTTTGACCCAATATGATTTGGGCGGTTTTGTATCGTTGCAGGGAATTGCGCAGGGGATTACAAACAGCAATTATTTTTTGACCACCACGACGGGGCGTTACGTTTTAACGGTGTTCGAGGTATTGAAGCAAGAGGAGTTGCCGTTTTTTCTGGAATTGAGCCGGCATTTGAGTAGCAATGGCGTGGCTTGTCCTGCTCCGATTGTGCGCAAGGATGGTAAGCTGGATTCTGTCTTGGTAGGCAAACCTGCCTGTCTGGTTACTTGCCTGAATGGCTCGGATACCGGCTGGGCAACGGAAATGCAATGTTTCAATACAGGGGCCATGTTGGCAAAAATGCATATTGCCGGACAGAGTTTCCCGCAAAAAATGGTCAATCCGCGTTACGACCGTTGGTGGCATGATGCTTGCAGTCAGCTTTTACCGGTATTGAGTGAAGATGACGCGGCTTTGCTGCAAAAGGAGATTACTGATTTAGATGGTAATCTGGGTAATCATCTGCCTTCAGGCATTATCCATGCCGATTTGTTTAAGGATAATGTTTTATTGGATGGGGAGAAGGTGGCAGGCTTTATCGATTTTTACTATGCCTGCAACGGAAATTTTATGTACGACCTGGCTATTGCTGTCAATGACTGGGCAAGAACAGCGGAGAATAAGCTGGATAGTTCCTTGCAAGATGCTTTTATCAGGGGATATGAAAGCATCAGGCCTTTGTCTGATGAAGAACGCGAATATTTCCCGATTGCCCAAAGAGCGGGCTGTATCCGGTTTTGGGTGTCGCGTCTTTTAGACTTTCACTTTCCGCAAACCGGTGAAATGACGTTTATTAAAGATCCCAATGCTTTTAGAGATTTGTTGCTGAGTTTGAATTGATGCATATGCAGGTAGTGAATTAATACTTGGTATTTGAAATGTAATGTATAGTGGATTAACTTTAAACCAGGACGGCGTTACCTCGCCTTAGCTCAAAGAGAACGATTCTCTAAGGTGCTGAAGCA
>JUNU01000426.1 GCA_001067655.1 Neisseria lactamica | reverse complement strand
TACTGTCTGCGGCTTCGTCGCCTTGTCCTGATTTAAATTTAATCCACTATATTGCGGGTTGAAAACGAGTTCGTGGCTTTGTGCGGTAACTTGATATTGTGTCGGGTCGATGTTTGTGTAGTTTGTTTTGAGGTCGTCTGAAAACTTGAAATACAGGTTTTCAGACGACCTTTTGTTCGGGTTTTACAGCAATCCTTCTATCGGCAGGATGGAGAGGCTTTTGGAGGTAACGCGTTTCCAAAATTTGGCTTCCGGCTCGGTGGAGTAGGTTTTTTGAGTGGTGGGGTCGTACCAGTGAAGTTTGTTGTATTTGTCGAGGGTGACCTGATAGGCGTATTTCGGGGTGGTGTTGACGAGGGTGCGCTGCATTTCGCCTGCGATTTGGGGGCTTTCGAGGACAACGCCCATTTCGGTGTTGAGTCTGGCGGAGCGCGGGTCGAGGTTGAATGAGCCGATGAACACGCGTTTTTCGTCCACGATGAAGGTCTTGGCGTGCAGGCTGGTGGCGGAGCTGCCGGTCAGACCGCGGTCTTTGGTGGTGGGGACGGCGTGGTTGGGTTGCAGCTCGTAGAGTTTGACACCGGCTTTGAGCAGGGGTTTGCGGTATTTGACGTAGCCTGAGTGGACGGCGGCGACATCGGTTGCTTGGAGCGAGTTGGTCAGGACGGTGACGTCCACGCCGTCTTTGACGAGTTGGTCAAGCGCGCGCACGCCTGATTTGGTGGGAACGAAATAGGGCGAAACGAGATAAACGCTTTTTTCGGGCGTTTTCAGGGCATCCTGCATGCGGTCAAAAATGGGCGGTTTGTGGCGGTCGCGGTCCAGCCCTTTGGCAGGATCGTCGCTGATCAGGCGGGTATGGACGCTTTGCCAGTTTATGCTGTTGCTCTGCATTTTTTTGTAGAGTTCGGAATTTTCGATGTTGCTGCGGTAACGGCTGAGGGTTTCGTTTTTGTCTTTGTCGTTGTAACCCAGTTCTTGAAAGCCTTTTTCTATATCGCCTTTTTTGATGATGCTGGTGGCGGTGTAGGAGGAATGGCTTGCCCAATAGCGGTCGAAATCTTGGGAAACTTCGGGCACGACGCGGCCGGTGGCGAGGATGTCGAGGTCGGCGAAGATGGTGTCTTCGCCGACTTTGAAATATTCGTCGCCGATATTGCGCCCGCCGAGGATGGTGGCGCGGTTGTCGGCAGTGAAGGATTTGTTGTGCATCCGGCGGTTGAGGCGCGGGAAGTCTGTTAAATAACCCAGCGCACGCCATTTACGGCGGACGAAGGGGTTGAACAGGCGGATTTCGATATTGGGATGGCTGTCGAGGGCGAGCAGGACGTTGTCCAGCCCGTTGGTGTTGTTGTCGTCAAGCAGCAGGCGCACGCGCACGCCGCGTTCGGCGGCACGGTGGATAAGGTTGAACATGAGCTTGCCGGAGATATCGTTGTGCCAGATGTAGTATTGGAGGTCTAGGGTATGGTCGGCGGCTTCAATCAAGGCGGCGCGGGCGACGAAGGCTTCGTGCGCGTCGTTGAGCAGATAGACATTGGAAATATCGCCGCCGGTTTTGCTAGAGGCGGTATTGAGCAGGGCATCCATGCGTGGGGCAGAACGGATGTCGAGGTAGTGGCTTTCAGGGCGATCGTCCAGTGAGGGCAGGCCGGTGCAACCTGTCAGAAAAACCGGAAGCATAAGGATGAGATGGATTTTTTTCATTCTTGAGGGTATTTCAGACGACCTTTTTCGCTGAAACGGTATTTTTATATTGGATTAACTTTAAACCAGTACGGCGTTGCCTCGCCTTAGCTCAAAGA
>JUNU01000425.1 GCA_001067655.1 Neisseria lactamica | reverse complement strand
TGGCACATTTTTATGCGTCAAATTTCGTTAACAGACTATTTTTGCAAAGGTCTCCATCAGTTAATTCAATTTCCGCCAAAGCGCAACCCGGCAGCGTCGCAGCTTGAGTTCAACAAAAACTGCTTCTATCTGCCGTCCAAGCTGATTTGAATCAACCCTATTTCAATCCATCCATTACATTTTTACCACCTGCTTAAGGACAAGACATGAAAAAAAGCATCATTGCGATATTAGTCGGCATCGCCGCATTGGGAGGAGCAACCGTTGGAGGAGGCATTTATGCCGACAACAAATTGAAACAAGAATACTACCTCCAAAACAATCCCGATGCCGACAAACGCCTGAAAATCACTCTGGATAAATTCGACATGGGACTCACTTCGGGCAAAGTTTCATGGAGAGGCGACATCACGCCCGACTTATGCCATAAGGATACAAAATTCTCAATTCGCGGCGAAGACATCATCACCCGTGGTTTGAACGGTTACACCATCCAAAGCAAAGTCTATTTGATTGGAGAAGACAATAAAGAAATATTCCAGTTGGACGGCAATACCGCGCTTTCTTGGGGCGGCGAATTAGACAGCAAACTGACCGTACCTTCAGGTTCACGAACCATCGATACTGATGAAATCAAATGGGAAGCGGCGACTTTGGCTGTCAAAGGCCATAAATCCGACCATCAGTACCATCTCGATAATTTCAATTTCGAATGGCCCGGCATGACTGCCTCACATCCTGACAAACCTGATAGCCCGGGATACCAATTTAGTTTGAAAAACTTTAAATATCAGGCTGATATGGAAAAAGGCGACACCACTGCATGGCGCAACGGCACATCCCTCTTCACCCTAGACTCCGCCGCATTCAAAATGGGCAACCAAACCTTTGATTTCGCTGTCGACAAAATCAAAGCAGAAAGCAAACAGTCTGCAAAAGACAACAAATACGCTATGGAAGGACAAAGTGAAGTCGAAAACTTCCGCATCAACAACATCAAATTCGACCGCATCCATTACAACTTAAACCTCCGCGATATCAATGGCGAAGGTATCGACCGCATCAATAAATTCTTCGACCGTCAAGGTAAAGAGTGCGTCGATATGAACAGTCCCAACACACAAAAAGAACTGATGGAAGCCGTAAAAACCTTTTTAAAAACCGGCATCAAATTCGACTCAAAAGGCAATCAAATCTACTTGAACAACAGCGCGGTCAAAGCCGATGCAGACGCCTCCATTCCGCCTATCGAATATAAAAACGACGAGCAGCTTCAACAAGACCTCCTCAGTAAGCTGAAATACAACGTCAACGCGGAGGTCGATAAAAACTTCATCAGAGAAGTGCTCAAACTGGCTTCTCAATACGACCCCAATATCAAAGAAAGCGATTTGGATAATGTCGTCAAAGAAATGGCAACCGCGCTCAATGCCGAAGTCACCGAAGACAAGCTGATTATCAAACGTAGCCAATAATCCGCCGGCAAACCTGTTGGAAAATATAGTGGATTAACTTTAAATCAGGACAAGGCGACGAAGCCGCAGACAGTA
>JUNU01000424.1 GCA_001067655.1 Neisseria lactamica | reverse complement strand
AAACTGCACCTTGTGAGTTGGAGGGGATGTGTCCAACTTTTGGGGTGCAGTTCAGTTTTCAGACGACCTCTTTTCATAACGGCAAACTTACGCAACCGCAGGAGCGACAGCTTTTACATAGTTCAGCGCGATAAACTGCTTTTCGGGGTCAAGCTCGGTGATTTTGAGCAGGACTTGCGTTTTAGGCAGCGCGTCGAACGGGATGCCGGTGGCGCGGGTTACCAGCGGCAGGCCTTCGATGCGGACGAGGTCTTCTTTGAGAATGGTCGCGGTCAGCTCGCTTGTGCCTTGCTGTTGCAGGTAAACGAGGCTCCAGTAGGCTTCCATCTGCCGTTGGAAATCGGCGTAGGCGGCGTAGGCGGTATCGAAGTCGCGCAGCGCGGCGAAAAGCTCGGCATCGCTGTTTTGATACAGCGGCTTGGCCGTGTCGTTGATCAGGCTGATTAGCTGCTTTTGGTTGATGTAGTCGGCGGCGCGGCGCAGCGGCGAGGTGAACCAGCCGTAATGCTGTACGCCCATGCCGATGTGCGGCTCGGATTTGGTGCTCATGCGCACTTTGCCTGCCGGTTGGACGCGGAAGAGGCCGGGCAGGTCGTTGTCATGGAGCATCTGCGCCCAAGTGCTGTTGGCGAGTATCATCATTTCGCTGACCAGAATGTCGATGGGCGAACCGCGTTCGCGGCGGACGACGGAGACTTTACCTGCCTCATCCAATTCAATGCTGTAATCGTATTGCGGCGCGCGGTTGGGTTCGTATTTGCCGCGTGCTTTTTGCAGCGCGACGGCGAATTGGTAGAACCAAATCAGGTCTTGATGATGGGCGAACATCATTTCGCCGGCTTCGTCCAAGCCTGTTTCGGCGTTGAAATGCGGCTCAATGGTTTGGATGCGCAGGTTTTCGGCGATGTTGACGGCTTCGATTTTGCAGGTCGGCTCGCCGACGTTGAACTCGCTGTCCACATCGAAATAAATGCTGACGGCAGGGCGGTACGCGCCCGCATCAAGGCTGAACGCGGCAATCCAGTTTTCAGGCAGCATGGTGATTTTGCCGCCGGGAAAATAGACCGTACTCAAGCGTTCCATGATGTTTTTTTCCATTTTGTCGCCTGGTTTAATGGCAAGCGACGGCGCGGCGATGTGGATGCCGACGCGCTTCTTGCCGTTGCCCAAGTCGGTCAGGCTTAAAGCGTCGTCCACTTCGGTGGTCGATTCGTCGTCAATGGAAAAGGCGGTAACATCAGCCTTGGGCAGGTCGGGCATTTCAGGCAGGGGAAGGTCGGGGAAACCTGTTCCTTTGGGGAAGTATTTGATTTCAAACCCGTCTTGCAGATATTGGGGAATGGATGTAATGCCGCCGGTTTTTTTCGCCAATTCGTAGGCGGAGGTCTTCAGCGCGTCGGCGGCTTTGGTAAAGGCTTTGTAGGTCAGCGACTGCTTGTCGGGCGCGTGCAGGATGGTTTTCAAATCCGCCGCAATTTCAGACGGCATCTCGCCGCGTTTCAAGGCTTCCGCCCAAGCGTCGATTTGTGCGTCTTGCTGTTTTTTGCGTTCGATGGCGGCAAGTGCCTGTTTCAAAGTTTCTTCGGGCGCGGCTTTGAACACGCCTTTGGCTTTTTTGTAGAAATACATCGGCGCGGCGTAAAGCGCAATCAAGGTTGCCGCCAGCTCGGTTCTGGTCGGCGCATGGCCGTAATATTCTTCGGCAATCGCCTCGGCGGAAAATTCTTCTTCGCCGCATACTTCCCACAATAAATCGGTGTCGATGTCCGCTGCCTGTGCCTGCGCGTTTTCCAAAAACGCCGCCATATCGCCGTCGAACTCGGCAAAGACGTTGTTCGCCTTCACTTTGGTGCGTTTGCCGTGTTGGGTATCGACTTGGTAGGTGGCGTCGTTTTTTTGGACAATGGCGGCGACTTTGAACTGGCCGGACTCTTCGTAAAAGATATTCATGTATTGGTGCTGTCAGGTTGAAGTGGGAAACGGGCGATTTTAGCAGATTCTTGTTGATAAAGACGGACAAAAGGTCGTCTGAAAAGCGAATCTGGTCTATTTGAAGGTATTGTTGTATTGAGGAAGGCGATGACTGATACGTTTTGTGTCAGTTTTTTATGATGTATTGTGCAAGTAGAGGAAATGAGGTTGGTATATTATAAAACACAAATAAGAATCGTTATCATAAACTTATTGAATTTATTAGGATTTTTTTAACAGTTGACCGACATTTACCTTTTAATGGATTTCGAAATTCGATAAAATAGCAGGATATTAAGATTTGTCTGTCAACCAGTTAGGCATAAACCCATGTTGGCCAGTTACTTTCCCGTCCTCGTATTCATCCTCGTCGGCCTTGCGGCCGGCGTGCTGTTTATCCTGCTCGGCACGATTTTAGGTCCGAAACACCACTACGCCGAAAAAGACGCGGCTTACGAATGTGGTTTCGAAGCCTTTGAAAACGCCAGGATGAAGTTTGACGTGCGTTATTATCTCGTCGCCATCCTGTTCATCCTCTTCGATTTGGAGGTTGCGTTTATGCTGCCGTGGGCGGTGGTGTTCAAGG
The DNA here is from genome assembly GCA_001067655.1 of Neisseria lactamica. Lineage (GTDB taxonomy): Bacteria > Pseudomonadota > Gammaproteobacteria > Burkholderiales > Neisseriaceae > Neisseria > Neisseria lactamica_B. The sequence continues at coordinate 18,465 of JUNU01000424.1, read as the reverse complement.
AGTTGGGCGCATACGGCTTCTGGTCTATGCTGGTGTTTATCGTCGTTCTGACGGTAGGCTTTGTTTACGAATGGAAAAAAGGTGCGCTGGAATGGGAATAGAAGGCGTTTTGAAAAAAGGTTTCATCACCACCAGCGCGGATACGGTGCTGAACTATATGCGTACCGGTTCGCTGTGGCCGGTTACTTTCGGTTTGGCCTGCTGCGCCGTGGAAATGATGCACGCGGGTATGGCGCGTTACGACCTTGACCGTTTCGGCATTATTTTCCGTCCGTCGCCCCGTCAGGCAGACCTGATGATTGTGGCGGGTACGCTCACCAATAAAATGGCGCCCGCCCTGCGTCGCGTGTACGACCAACTTGCCGAGCCGCGTTGGGTATTGTCTATGGGTTCGTGTGCCAACGGCGGTGGCTACTATCATTATTCTTATTCCGTCGTACGCGGTGCCGACCGTGTCGTGCCGGTGGACGTTTATGTGCCGGGTTGTCCGCCGACTGCGGAAGCCCTGATTTACGGTCTGATGCAGCTCCAACAAAAAATCAAGCGCACTTCCACCATCGCTCGGGACGAGTAGGGCAGGGAACGATATGGCAAGCATTCAAAACTTATACGAAACCGTCAGCCGCGTTTTGGGCAATCAGGCAAGCAAAGTCATTTCCGCTTTGGGCGAGATTACCGTCGAGTGTCTGCCTGAACATTATGTTTCAGTGATGACCACGTTGCGCGACCATGAAGAACTGCATTTCGAGCTTCTGGTTGATTTGTGCGGCGTCGATTACAGCACTTACAAAAACGAAGCATGGCAGGGTAACCGCTTCGCCGTTGTCAGCCAGCTTCTTTCCGTTAAAAACAATCAGCGCATCCGCGTGCGCGTCTGGGTTTCAGACGACGATTTCCCCGTGGTCGAATCCGTGGTTCCCGTTTACAACAGCGCGGATTGGTACGAGCGCGAAGCCTTCGATTTGTACGGCATCATGTTCAACAACCATCCCGACCTGCGCCGCATCCTGACCGATTATGGTTTTGTCGGACATCCTTTCCGCAAAGACTTCCCGATTTCCGGCTATGTGGAAATGCGTTACGACGAAGAGCAAAAACGCGTGATTTACCAACCCGTTACCATCGAGCCGCGCGAAATCACGCCGCGTATCGTCCGTGAGGAGAACTACGGTGGCCAATAAATTAAGAAACTACACCATCAACTTCGGCCCGCAACACCCTGCGGCGCACGGCGTATTGCGTATGATTTTGGAATTGGATGGCGAACAAATCGTCCGTGCCGATCCGCATATCGGCCTCTTGCACCGAGGCACCGAAAAACTGGCGGAAACCAAAACCTATCTGCAAGCCCTGCCTTATATGGACAGGCTGGACTACGTGTCCATGATGGTCAACGAGCAGGCGTATTGTTTGGCAGTTGAAAAACTCGCCGGAATTGATGTGCCTATCCGCGCCCAATACATCCGCGTCATGTTTGCCGAAGTAACGCGCATCCTCAATCACCTGATGGGCATCGGTTCGCACGCATTCGACATTGGCGCGATGACCGCTATCCTTTACGCCTTCCGCGACCGCGAAGAGCTGATGGACTTGTACGAAGCCGTTTCCGGCGCGCGTATGCATGCCGCCTACTTCCGTCCCGGCGGTGTTTACCGCGACCTGCCCGATTTCATGCCCAAATACGAGAGCAGCAAATTCCGCAACGCCAAAGTATTGAGGCAGCTCAACGAATCCCGCGAAGGCACCATGCTCGACTTCATCGACGCCTTCTGCGAACGTTTTCCCAAAAACATCGACACACTCGAAACCCTTCTGACCGATAACCGCATCTGGAAACAGCGTACCGTCGGCATCGGCGTCGTCTCCCCCGAACGCGCCATGCAGAAAGGCTTTACCGGCGTCATGTTGCGCGGTTCGGGTGTGGAATGGGACGTACGTAAGAAACAGCCATATGAAGTGTACGACCTAATGGATTTCGACATCCCCGTCGGCGTTAACGGCGACTGCTACGACCGCTACCTCTGCCGCATGGAGGAAATGCGCCAATCCGTACGCATCATTAAGCAATGTGCCGACTGGCTGCGCGTCAATCCCGGCCCGGTCATCACCACAAACCACAAATTCGCCCCGCCCAAACGCACCGAAATGAAAACAGGCATGGAAGACCTGATTCACCATTTCAAACTCTTTACCGAGGGTATGCACGTTCCCGAGGGCGAGACTTACACCGCTGTCGAACATCCGAAAGGCGAGTTCGGCGTTTACATCATTTCAGACGGCGCGAACAAACCCTACCGCCTGAAAATCCGCGCACCCGGCTTCGCCCACCTGCAAGGCATGGACGAAATGGCAAAAGGCCACATGCTGGCCGACGTCGTTGCCATTATCGGTACGCAGGACATCGTATTCGGGGAGGTTGACCGATAATGTTATCCGCAGAATCCTTAAAACAAATCGACATCGAGTTGGCGAAATATCCCGCCGACCAACGCCGTTCCGCCATCATGGGTGCGTTGCGTATCGCCCAAACCGAAAAAGGCTGGCTCGCCCCAGAAACCATCGAATTTGTTGCCGACTACATCGGCATCACGCCGGCGCAGGCATACGAAGTTGCCACCTTCTACAATATGTACGACCTCGAGCCGGTCGGCAAATACAAACTGACCGTCTGCACCAACCTTCCCTGCGCCCTGCGCGGCGGCATGGATACCGGCGAATACCTGAAGAAAAAACTCGGTATCGGCTACGGCGAAACCACGCCCGACGGCAAATTCACCCTCGTCGAAGGCGAATGCATGGGCGCATGCGGCGATGCCCCCGTTATGCTGGTAAACAACCACAGCATGTGCAGCTTTATGACCGAAGAGGCAATTGAGAAGAAACTGGCGGAGTTGGAATAGGTCGTCTGAAACGACGATTTAAACGTAGGTCGGATACTTGTATCCGACAGAGTGGGTAAAAAGGCAAAATGTCGGATTCAAGAATCCGACCTACCCGCGTAGGCGGGAATGACGACAGATTAAGCAGAGTGAGCGAGACCCAACAAAAACGAATAAAGGTCGTCTGAAAAGTTGGATTTGTAATCAAACTTACTTAAATTAGTCGTTCCAAAAATTTAAATTGTGATTTCAAAACAAAAATAAAAGGGAAGTGGTAATGAGGGGGATAATTGTTAAATGGAATGATGAAAAAGGTTATGGTTTTATACGGATAGAAGGCAGTAAAAAAGAAATTTTTTGCCATATTTCAGACTTTTCCCAAAGAAGCCCTCGCCCTGAAATTAATGAGGCGGTTGCTTTTGAATTAGCTTCTAATGAAAAAGGAAAAGTTGCTGCCAAACGGATTCGTTACTTAAATCGAGAGGTAAGAGATTTTGAGCGACATCATAACTATCGTCCTGCAGCAAAGAAAAAATCTTTTTCTCTCTCGGAGACATCATCTTCCGTAATAGGATGGTTTAGTTCTGTATTGGCGAGATTGGTAGGATTGATACTTCTCGGATTAATTGGTTATCAGATATATCAATTTGCAGCAGCAAAATTAGCCTCCAAACAAGTCAATTTACCGATAAACTCTAAAGATCCATTTGCGATAAAAACTAAAAAATCCAATAGTGGCAAGTACCGTTGCGATGGCAGACAATATTGTTCTCAGATGAACTCATGTGAAGAAGCCGAATGGTTTTTACAGAATTGTTCGGATACCAAAATGGATGGGGATGGGGATGGTATTCCATGTGAGGATAGATGCGGCGGATGATAATTATTTTAGTAAAGTAGGTTGGGGCTAAACCCAACAAAAACGATTAAAGGTCGTCTGAAACAGCGGCCGCAACCGATACGAAAACGAACAGGCACACCAAAAATGGCTATTTACCAATCAGGCGTGATTTTTGACCAAGTGGATACCGCCAATCCCGATTGCTGGACATTGGACGAATACGTCAAACGCGGCGGTTACAGCGCCCTGCGTAAAATCCTGTCCGAAAACATCTCGCAAACCGACGTGATTGACGAAGTCAAAACTTCCGGTCTGCGCGGGCGCGGCGGTGCGGGCTTCCCGACCGGCTTGAAATGGAGCTTTATGCCCCGTTCCTTCCCCGGCGAAAAATACGTTGTCTGCAACACAGACGAAGGCGAACCGGGTACGTTCAAAGACCGCGACATCATCATGTTCAACCCTCATGCCCTGATTGAAGGCATGATTATCGCCGGTTACGCGATGGGCGCGAAAGCGGGTTACAACTACATTCACGGCGAAATTTTCGAAGGTTATCAACGTTTTGAAGCCGCACTCGCCCAAGCGCGCGCCGCAGGTTTTTTGGGTAAGAATATTTTAGGTTCGGACTTCGAATTCGAACTCTTCGCCCACCACGGCTACGGCGCATATATCTGCGGCGAAGAGACCGCATTGCTCGAATCGCTGGAAGGCAAAAAAGGCCAGCCGCGCTTCAAACCGCCGTTCCCCGCCTCGTTCGGCCTGTACGGCAAACCGACCACCATCAACAATACCGAAACCTTCGCCTCCGTACCGTTTATCGTCCGCGACGGCGGTCAGGCGTTCGCCGACAAAGGCATTCCGAATGCCGGCGGTACCAAACTGTTCTGCATCTCCGGCCACGTTGAGCGTCCGGGTAACTATGAAGTGCCGTTAGGCACGCCGTTTGCCGAAATCCTGAAAATGGCGGGCGGTATGCGTGGCGGCAAAAAACTCAAAGCCGTTATCCCCGGCGGTTCGTCCGCGCCCGTATTGCCTGCCGACATCATGATGCAGACCAATATGGACTATGACTCGATTTCCAAAGCCGGCTCGATGCTCGGTTCCGGCGCGATTATTGTGATGGACGAAGACGTGTGCATGGTCAAAGCCCTAGAACGCTTAAGCTATTTCTACTACGACGAATCCTGCGGCCAATGCACCCCCTGCCGCGAAGGCACCGGCTGGCTCTACCGCATCGTCCACCGCATCGTAGAAGGCAAAGGCCGCATGGAAGACTTGGATTTGTTGGATTCCGTCGGCAACCAAATGGCAGGCCGCACCATCTGCGCCCTCGCCGACGCTGCCGTCTTCCCCGTCCGCAGCTTTACCAAGCATTTCCGTAATGAATTTGTGCATTACATTGAGCACGGCGGACCGATGAAGCCGAATAAGTGGTGTTGAGGTTTCAGACGACCTGAATATCAGTGGTGTTTGGGATTTCACAACGACTTGATTCCCTCTCCCGCTCGCGGGGGAGGGTTAGGGTGGGGGTGGTGCTTGGAATATTTTGAAACAGATTTTTATACGGGCAAGATTCAGACGGCCTCCGTATTAGGTCGTCTGAAAAAGATTGAGGCCAACTCGGCTATGCGGTACAGCACAAGAAATACGGCATTAAAACAGAATGTCTGTAATCTGAAGCAGAATATGACTTTGGCCGAGCAGAAATTGTGGCATCACTTGCGCGGCAAACGGTTGAACGGAATAAAATTCCGACGCCAACAGACAATAGGCGGATATATCGTCGATTTTGTCAGTATGGAGTATCGTTTGATTATTGAATTGGACGGCGGACAACATTCGGAGCAGATTGAGTATGACGAGCGGCGGACGGCGTTTTTGAATGCTCAAGGTTATCGGGTGTTGCGATTTTGGAATAATGAAGTTTTGCAGCAAACCGAAGCAGTACTGGAAAAGATTATCGAAATGTGCGGCGGAAAATAAGACGGCTGCAACGTTGCAAAGCCACCCCCATCCTAGCCTTCCCCCGCCGGACGGGGGAAGGGACAGACGGTAGCAGATTTGAATGTTTCGGGTTGATTCCTGAAATAAAGCAAATATAAAACATAATATTGAAAGACATGGCAGCAGAATCTGCCACTATATGTTCTGACAGAAACCTGTTTCCTCTCCCGTCAGGCGGGAGAGGGTGGGGGGATAGGTTGTACTAGAATTTGGATTTTTTAAAATTAAGAAACCCCTCCTAAAAATAAACAAGCAATAAACTTATACTTTAAAGGCCGTCTGAAGCCCATTTTTCAGACGACCTCCATAAAAGATTATTTATCAAATACCCGTAACTAGGAACGAACCATGTTACAAATCGAAATCGACGGCAAACAGGTATCTGTGGAGCAGGGCGCGACGGTGATTGAGGCCGCGCACAAGCTCGGTACTTATATTCCGCATTTCTGTTACCACAAAAAGCTCTCCATCGCCGCCAACTGCCGTATGTGTCTGGTGGACGTGGAAAAAGCCCCCAAACCGCTGCCCGCCTGCGCTACGCCGGTAACGGACGGCATGATTGTGCGCACGCATTCGGCAAAAGCCCGTGAGGCGCAGGAAGGTGTGATGGAGTTTTTGCTCATCAACCATCCGCTCGACTGTCCGACCTGCGACCAAGGCGGCGAATGCCAGTTGCAGGATTTGGCGGTGGGCTACGGTAAAACCACCAGCCGCTACACCGAAGAAAAACGTTCCGTCGTCGGCAAAGACATGGGGCCTTTGGTTTCCGCCGAGGAGATGAGCCGCTGCATCCACTGCACCCGCTGCGTACGTTTCACCGAAGAAATCGCCGGCTTGCAGGAAATTGCGATGGCGAATCGCGGCGAACACTCCGAAATCATGCCCTTTATCGGCAAAGCGGTGGAAACCGAGCTGTCGGGCAACGTCATCGATTTGTGTCCCGTCGGCGCGCTGACCAGTAAACCGTTCCGTTTCAACGCGCGTACTTGGGAGCTGAACCGCCGCAAATCCGTTTCCGCCCATGACGCTTTGGGCAGCAATTTGATTGTGCAAACCAAAGACCATACCGTCCGCCGCGTCCTGCCGCTGGAAAACGAAGCGATTAACGAATGCTGGTTGTCCGACCGCGACCGTTTCTCCTACGAAGGCCTGTATCACGAAAGTCGTCTGAAAAACCCGAAAATCAAACAGGGCGGCGAGTGGATGGACGTGGATTGGAAAACCGCGCTGGAATATGTCCGCAGCGCGATTGAATGTATCGCCAAAGACGGCAACCAAAACCAAGTCGGCATTTGGGCGAACCCGATGAATACGGTTGAAGAGCTGTATTTAGCGAAGAAATTTGCCGACGGTTTGGGCATTAAAAACTTCGCCACCCGCCTGCGCCAACAGGACAAACGTCTTTCAGACGACCTCAATGGTGCGCAATGGTTGGGACAAAGTATCGAATCGCTGGCGGACAACGAAGCCGTCCTGGTGGTCGGTGCGAACCTGCGCAAAGAACAGCCGCTTCTGACCGCCCGCCTGCGCCGCGCTGCCAAAGAACGCATGGCCTTGAGCGTGTTGGCCAGCAGTAAAGAAGAATTGTTGATGCCGCTTCTGGCTCAGGAAGCGGTGCATCCCGACGAGTGGGCAGGTCGTCTGAAAAACCTGTCTGCCGATGCGGAACACGCGATTACCGCGAGCCTGAAAAACGCTGAAAAAGCAGCGGTGATTTTGGGCGCGGAAGTGCAAAACCATCCCGATTACGCCGCGACTTACGCCGCCGCGCAAGAGCTGGCGGACGCGACCGGCGCGGTACTAGGCATTTTGCCGCAGGCTGCCAACAGCGTCGGCGCAGATGTCTTGGGCGTAAACTCGGGCGAGAGCGTTGTCGAAATGGCAAACGAGCCGAAACAGGCAGTCTTGCTGCTCAACGTCGAGCCGGAAATCGATACGGCGGACGGCGCAAAAGCCGTAGCCGCGTTGAAACAGGCGAAAAGTGTGATGGCGTTTACGCCGTTTGTCAGCGAAACGCTGCTGGACGTGTGCGACGTATTGCTGCCGATTGCGCCGTTTACCGAAACCTCGGGCAGCTTCATCAATATGGAAGGCCGTCTGCAATCCTTCCACGGCGTCGTTCAGGGCTTCGGCGACTCGCGTCCGCTGTGGAAAGTGTTGCGCGTATTGGGCAACCTGTTTGACCTGCAAGGCTTTGAATACCACGATACCGCCGCGATTCTGAAAGATGCGCTGGATGCAGAAAGCCTGCCGTCCAAACTGGACAACCGCAGCACATGGACAGGGGAGGGCGTTCAGACGGCCTCAGACCGTCTCGTCCGTGTCGGCGGCGTCGGTATTTATCACACTGATTCTATCGTACGCCGTTCCGCACCGTTGCAAGAAACCAGCCATGCCGCCGTGCCTGCCGCGCGTGTGAATCCGAACACTTTGGCACGCTTGGGCCTGCAAGACGGACAAACCGCCATCGCCAAGCAAAACGGCGTAGGCGTGTCCGTGGTGGTCAAAGCCGATGCCGGACTGCCTGAAAACGTGGTGCATCTGCCGCTGCATACCGAAAATGCCGCGCTGGGTGCGTTGATGGACACTATTGAACTGGCGGGAGCTTGATTATGCAGGAATGGTTCCAAAACCTCTTTGCCGCAACGCTCGGTCTGGGCGATTTGGGCATCACCGTGGGCTTGGTGGTATCCGTCATCGTCAAAATCGTGATTATCCTGATTCCGCTGATTCTGACCGTCGCCTACCTGACGTATTTCGAACGTAAAGTCATCGGCTTCATGCAGCTTCGCGTCGGCCCGAACGTAACCGGCCCGTGGGGTCTGATTCAGCCGTTTGCCGACGTGTTCAAACTCTTGTTTAAAGAAGTTACCCGTCCGAAGCTGTCAAACAAAGCCTTGTTCTACATCGGCCCGATTATGTCGCTCGCCCCGTCTTTCGCGGCGTGGGCAGTGATTCCGTTCAACGAAGAATGGGTGCTGACCAATATCAATATCGGCCTTTTGTACATCCTGATGATTACCTCGCTGTCGGTTTACGGGGTGATCATCGCGGGCTGGGCTTCCAACTCCAAATATTCGTTCTTGGGCGCAATGCGTGCTTCCGCGCAAAGCATCTCCTACGAGATTGCCATGAGCGCCGCGCTGGTGTGCGTCGTGATGGTGTCGGGCAGCATGAACTTCTCCGATATTGTCGCCGCGCAGGCAAAAGGCATCGCGGGCGGTTCTGTGTTCTCGTGGAACTGGCTGCCGCTGTTCCCCATCTTCATCGTCTATCTGATTTCCGCCGTTGCCGAAACCAACCGCGCACCGTTTGACGTGGCAGAGGGCGAGTCCGAAATCGTTGCCGGTCACCACGTCGAATATTCCGGCTTCGCGTTCGCGCTGTTCTTCCTTGCTGAATACATTTTTATGATTCTGATTGCCGCGCTGACATCGCTGATGTTCCTCGGCGGCTGGCTGTCCCCATTCCCGCAAAGCTGGGGCATTATCGGTACGCCTTCCGCATTCTGGATGTTCGTGAAAATGGCGGCTGTGCTGTACTGGTATCTGTGGATACGCGCCACCTTCCCGCGCTACCGCTACGACCAAATCATGCGCTTGGGCTGGAAAGTGCTGATTCCCATCGGCTTCGCCTACATCGTGATTTTGGGTCTGTGGATGATTTCGCCGCTGAATTTGTGGAAATAAGTTTCAGACGACGTATCAAGGTCGTCTGAAAACGCAGTTTTGAATATTTAACGGAATCCCTGTTTTGAGGGAACAGAATATGGCTAATTTAGTAAAAACTTTCTTGCTCGGCGAACTTGTCAAAGGCATGGGCGTAACGCTCAAAAACTTTTTCGCCCGCAAAGACACGATTTATTTCCCCGAAGAGAAAACGCCGCAATCCGTGCGTTTCCGCGGTCTGCACGCGCAGCGGCGGTATCCGAACGGCGAGGAACGCTGTATCGCGTGCAAATTGTGCGAGGCGGTGTGTCCGGCAATGGCGATCAACATCGAATCGGAAGAACGCGAAGACGGCACGCGCCGTACCAAGCGTTACGACATCGACCTGACCAAGTGCATCTTCTGCGGCTTCTGCGAAGAAGCCTGTCCGACCGATGCGATTGTGGAAACGCATATTTTTGAATACCACGGTGAGAAAAAAGGCGACTTGCACATGACCAAGCCGATTCTCTTGGCAATCGGCGACAAATACGAAGCCGAAATCGCCAAACGCAAAGCCGCTGACGCGCCGTACCGTTAAGGAGCAGACGAATGACTTTTTCCGCGATTCTGTTCTATATCCTTGCCGCCATCGTCCTATACGGCGCGCTGCGTACCGTTACCGCGAAAAACCCTGTCCATGCTGCTTTGCATTTGGTGCTGACCTTCTGCGTGAGCGCGATGATTTGGATGCTGATGCAGGCGGAGTTTTTGGGCGTTACGCTGGTGGTCGTGTATGTCGGCGCTGTGATGGTGCTGTTCCTGTTCGTCGTGATGATGCTGAACATTGACATTGAGGAAATGCGCGCCGGTTTCTGGCGGCATGCGCCTGTTGCCGGCGTTGTCGGCACATTGTTGGCGGTTGCGCTGATTCTGATTCTGGTCAATCCGAAAACCGACCTTGCCGCGTTTGGTTTGATGAAAGACATTCCTGCGGATTACAACAACATCCGCGATTTGGGCAGCCGTATTTATACCGATTATCTGCTGCCGTTTGAGCTGGCGGCGGTATTGCTGCTGTTGGGTATGGTGGCGGCGATTGCGCTGGTTCATCGCAAAACCACCAATCCAAAACGCATGGATCCTGCCGACCAAGTTAAAGTACGCGCCGACCAAGGCCGTATGCGCTTGGTGAAAATGGAAGCTGTGAAACCGCAAACCGAATCTCTCGAAGAAAACGAAGTTTCAGACGACCTCAAGCCGAAAGAGGAGGGCAAAGCATGATTACCTTGACGCATTATTTGGTATTGGGCGCGCTTCTGTTCGGTATCAGCGCGATGGGCATCTTTATGAACCGCAAAAACGTGCTGGTCTTGCTGATGTCCATCGAGCTGATGCTCTTGGCGGTGAACTTCAACTTTATCGCCTTCTCGCAGCATCTGGGTGATACCGCCGGACAGATTTTCGTATTCTTCGTACTGACCGTCGCCGCTGCCGAATCCGCCATCGGTTTGGCAATTATGGTGCTGGTGTACCGTAACCGACAAACGATTAATGTTGCCGATTTGGATGATTTGAAAGGGTAATAAAGGTAGGTTTGGTCGAGGTCCGACAAGGCGCCGATGCCGTCTGAAAACCCGATAGGAAAAACGATGAAGTCCATAGACGAACAAAGCCTGCATAATGCCTGCCGCCTGTTTGAAAGCGGCGACATCGACAGTATCGAAGTCGGTACCACCGCGGGCCTGCAACAGATTCACCGTTACCTGTTCGGCGGCTTATATGATTTTGCGGGTCAAATCAGGGAAGACAACATTTCCAAAGGCGGTTTCCGTTTTGCCAACGCCATGTATTTAAAAGAGGCTTTGGTTAAAATCGAGCAGATGCCCGAGCGGACTTTTGAAGAAATCATCGCCAAATATGTTGAAATGAACATTGCTCATCCGTTTTTGGAGGGTAACGGCAGAAGTACCCGCATCTGGCTGGATTTGGTGCTGAAGAAAAACCTGAAAAAAGTCGTAAACTGGCAAAATGTAAGCAAAACCCTGTATTTGCAGGCGATGGAACGCAGCCCCGTCAACGATTTAGAACTGCGCTTTCTGTTAAAGGACAACCTGACCGACGATGTGGACAACCGTGAAATCATCTTTAAAGGTATCGAGCAGTCGTATTATTACGAAGGGTATGAGAAAGGCTGAAGGTCGTCTGAAAAGCGATTTCAGACCGTTTCAGACGACCTTATGCGGTAGGTTGGGCTAACCCCGACGAAAAAATAACATGACCAATTAAAGCCCGTTGTCTTGAAGGACAGCTTTATCAGATTTGAGTATTTAGCGTGCAGTATGGGTTGAAAACCCATTAATAAAGATACGAAGACAGCTTGAAAGTGTCGAATTGGCAAGCCAATCTAAAAAACCTTTCGGGCAGTCTGAAGTTTAGAAAACTCCTAAAATCAAAAAGGTTCATCCAAAATGAACGACATGACTTTATATCTCATCATTGCCCTCGTGCCTTTGGCAGGCTCGCTGATTGCGGGTTTGTTCGGCAATAAAATCGGACGTGCCGGCGCGCATACGGTTACGATACTCGGCGTGGCAGTGTCCGCCGTGTTGTCGGCTTATGTGCTGTGGGGCTTTATCGACGGCAGCCGCGCCAAGTTTGACGAGAATGTCTATACTTGGCTGACGATGGGCGGTTTGGATTTTTCCGTCGGCTTCTTGGTTGATACGATGACGGCGATGATGATGGTCGTGGTAACGGGCGTGTCGTTGATGGTGCATATCTACACCATCGGCTATATGCACGATGAAAAAGTCGGCTACCAACGCTTCTTCAGCTATATTTCTTTGTTTACATTCAGCATGTTGATGCTGATTATGAGCAATAACTTCATCCAGCTCTTCTTCGGTTGGGAAGCGGTGGGCTTGGTGTCGTATCTCTTGATCGGTTTCTATTTCAAACGTCCGAGCGCGATTTTTGCCAACCTGAAAGCCTTTTTGATTAACCGTGTCGGCGACTTCGGCTTTTTGCTCGGTATCGGCTTGGTGCTTGCCTATTTCGGCGGCAGCCTGCGTTATCAGGACGTATTCGCCTATCTGCCCAACGTCCAAAATGCCACTATCCAGCTTTTCCCCGGTGTGGAATGGTCGTTGATTACCGTAACTTGTTTACTGTTGTTTGTGGGCGCGATGGGTAAATCGGCGCAGTTCCCGCTGCATGTCTGGTTGCCCGATTCGATGGAAGGTCCGACCCCGATTTCTGCGTTGATTCACGCCGCGACGATGGTTACGGCAGGTCTGTTCATGGTGTCGCGTATGTCGCCGATTTACGAAATGAGCAGCACCGCGCTATCGGTCATTATGGTGATCGGCGCGATTACCGCCCTGTTTATGGGTTTCTTAGGCGTGATTCAAAACGACATCAAGCGCGTGGTTGCGTATTCCACCCTGTCGCAACTGGGCTATATGACCGTGGCTCTGGGCGCGTCCGCCTATTCCGTGGCGATGTTCCACGTCATGACCCACGCCTTCTTTAAAGCCTTGCTGTTCTTGGCGGCGGGTAGCGCCATTATCGGTATGCACCACGACCAAGACATGCGCCACATGGGCAATCTGAAAAAATACATGCCGATTACTTGGCTTACCATGCTGATTGGTAACTTGTCGCTGATCGGTACGCCGTTCTTCTCCGGCTTCTACTCCAAAGATTCGATTATCGAAGCAGCGAAATACAGCACCCTGCCGGGCAGCGGCTTTGCCTATTTCGCCGTCCTCGCCAGCGTGTTCGTTACCGCGTTTTACGCGTTCCGCCAATACTTTATGGTGTTCCACGGTGAAGAAAAATGGCGCAGCCTGCCCGAACACCATTCGGACGACCATGGCGAAGAACATCACGGCTTGGGTAAAAACGACAATCCGCACGAAAGCCCGCTGGTCGTTACCCTGCCGCTGATTCTGCTTGCCATTCCGTCCGTCATCATCGGCTACATCGCCATCGAACCCATGCTCTACGGCGATTTCTTCAAAGACGTGATTTTCGTCAACGCCGACGCGCATCCGACCATGCACATCATGAAGGAAGAGTTCCACGGCGCATTGGCGATGGTGTCGCACAGCCTGCATTCACCCGTCCTCTATCTTGCAATCGCAGGCGTATTGAGCGCATGGCTTTTGTACGTCAAACTGCCGCACCTGCCCGCCAAAATCGCGCAGGCGTTCCGTCCGGTTTACGTTTTGTTTGAAAACAAATACTACCTCGACGCCCTGTATTTCAACGTCTTCGCCAAAGGCACGCGCGCATTGGGCAACTTCTTCTGGAAAGTCGGCGATACCGCCATTATCGACAACGGCATCGTCAACGGCTCCGCCAAACTGGTCGGCGCGATTGCCGCTCAGGTACGCAAAGCCCAAACCGGCTTTATCTACACCTATGCCGCCGCTATGGTGTTCGGCGTATTGGTATTGCTCGGCATGACCTTCTGGGGATTGTTCAGATAAAGGCGGGTTTCAGATGACCTATTCATAGCCTGTGTAGAGGTCGTCTGAACATTCAAGTTGTAGGTCGGATACTTGTATCCGACATGAAAAAGAAAATAGTGCAGTGTGTCGGATTCGAGAATCCGTCTACGGAATATCGGGATTTCAGGTAAAGATGAGATTTTCAGACGACGTTTAGGTCGTCTGAAAAAGGAAACACGAGAAACAATGGTTGAAGACAAATTACCGCAAACCCTAGACGAAGTCCGTGAAGCCATCGACGGTTTGGACAAGGAATTAATAGAATTACTCGCCCGCCGGCAGAAGCTGGTACGGCAGGCAGGCCGTCTGAAACCTCAAAACGATGTGCAGGCGGTTTCCGCGCCCGAACGGGTGGCTCAAGTGATTGCCTCGCGCCGCGCCTATGCCGAAAAGGCCGGTTTGTCGCCCGAAGTAGCCGAAGCAGTTTGGCGCAGTATGATTGATGCGTTCATTAAACTGGAGATGGAAACCAACCGAGTAGGCGGGGCGTAGGCAGCATTTCGTTCATAATTGATTTACTTGGATAGGTACGGGATTTAATAAACAGTTGTATCACTAGGTTTATCTAGATACAGAATCAAAGAGACGCGAAAATGCCCGACACACAAACCATCCGCTCCGCCGAATTTACCGCTTCCCGCGCATGGGGCGCACTCGACATCGCCAATATGAACGGCACCACCGTGCGCCTGCACTGGACGGACCAGCCCTACAAATGGCACGTTAACGACGGCGAGGAAGTGTTTGCCGTGATGGACGGCGAAGTCGATATGCACTACCGAGAAAACGGCGAAGAATGCATCGTTCGGTTGAAAAGCGGCGACATCTTCTACGCAGGAATCGGCACGGAACACGTCGCCCATCCGTGCGGCGAAGCGCGGATTTTGGTGATCGAGAAAGAAGGCAGTGTTTGAGGTCGTCTGAAAAGAGGGTTTCAGACGGCAATGGAATGAAAGAACGACGGCAGATATGCGTTTTTATTGATTCCGCCAAACGCAAAATACACATAATCTTTTTCAGACGACCTCTTAAAACGTCGTCTGAAAAACCAACCCACACAACTATATTTTTATTTTAACCACAGGTTAACCACTATGTTTTCCAACTACCTACTCAGCTTGGCAATATGGATACCCATCGCTGCGGGCGTGCTGGTTTTGGCGACGGGGCCGGACAGCCGTGCGCCGCTTGCCCGCGTGCTCGCTTTAATCGGTGCGCTTGTCGGTTTCTTGGTAACGCTGCCCTTGTTTACGGGTTTCGACCGTTTGAGCGGTGGCTATCAGTTTACCGAGTTCCACGAGTGGATTCCGCTTTTGCGAATCAACTATTCGCTGGGTGTGGACGGTATTTCGGTGCTGTTTGTCATTCTGAACGCGTTTATCACGCTGATGGTGGTGCTGGCGGGTTGGGAAGTGATTCAGAAGCGTCCGGCGCAGTATATGGCGGCGTTTTTAATCATGTCGGGCCTGATTAACGGCGCGTTTGCGGCGCGGGATGCCCTGCTGTTTTATGTGTTCTTCGAGGGTATGCTGATTCCGCTGTACCTGATTATCGGCGTGTGGGGCGGTCCGCGCCGCGTATATGCGTCGGTGAAGCTGTTTCTCTATACGCTGATGGGTTCGTTGCTGATGCTGGTGGCGATTGTGTACCTGTCTTACCAGGCGGGCGGCTTTTCAATTGAGGATTTCCAAAACATCAAACAGATTCCGCTGGGCGTGCAACAGCTTTTGTTTGTGGCGTTTTTCCTGTCGTTTGCGGTGAAAGTGCCGATGTTCCCCGTGCACACTTGGCTGCCGGATGCCCACGTTGAGGCGCCGACCGGCGGTTCGATGGTGTTGGCGGCGATTACGCTGAAATTGGGCGCATACGGCTTTTTGCGTTTCATCCTGCCGATTCTGCCTGATGCGTCGCGCTATTTCGCGCCGGTCATCATCGTGTTGAGCCTGATTGCGGTGGTCTATATCGGCATGGTTGCGCTGGTGCAGACCGATATGAAAAAACTGGTGGCGTATTCGTCCATCAGCCATATGGGTTTCGTTACCTTGGGGATGTTCTTGTTCATTAACGGGCAGTTGAACGACTGGGCATTGAAAGGCGCAGTCATTCAGATGATTTCGCACGGTTTTGTGTCGGCGGCGATGTTTATGTGCATCGGCGTGATGTACGACCGCCTGCACACGCGCAATATCGCCGATTACGGCGGCGTGGTGAACGTGATGCCCAAGTTTGCGGCGTTTATGATGCTGTTTGCGATGGCAAACGCGGGTCTGCCGGCGACTTCGGGCTTCGTGGGCGAGTTTATGGTGATTATGGGCGCGGTCAAAGTGAATTTCTGGGTAGGCGCGCTGGCGGCGCTGACGCTGATTTATGGTGCGTCTTACACGCTGTGGATGTATAAGCGCGTGATTTTCGGCGCGGTCGGCAATCCGCACGTTGCCGATATGAAAGACATCAACTGCCGCGAATTTGCGATTCTGGCGATTTTGGCGGTTGCGGTATTGGGTATGGGCCTGTATCCGCAGGCATTTATCGAAGTGGTGCATCAGGCGGCAAACGATTTGATTGCCCATGTGGCGCAAAGCAAGATTTGAGGTGTGCGAATGAACTTGATTGATTTGAACTTAATGCCTGCCATGCCCGAAATCGTGCTGTTTGCGCTGCTGATTGCCGTATTGCTGGCAGATTTGTGGATTAGCGATGAAAACCGCTATCTGACCCATCTGATGAGCTTGGGTACTGTCCTTATTGTGGCGGTTACGCAGCTTGCAGTGTGGGAGCAGGGCAGTGTGTTGGCGTTTCACGGGATGTATATCGCCGACGGTATGTCGCGCCTGTCCAAGCTGGTGTTGTACGGATTGACCTTCGGGCTGTTTATTTACAGCAAGCCCTACAATCAGGCGCGCGGTATTTTTAAAGGCGAGTTTTACACCTTGTCGCTGTTTGCCCTGTTAGGCATGAGTGTGATGGTGAGCGCGGCGCATTTCCTGACCGCCTACATCGGTTTGGAACTTTTGTCGTTGTCGCTTTACGCCATGATTGCCCTGCGCCGCGATTCCGGCCGCTCCGCCGAAGCTGCGCTCAAATATTTCGTCTTGGGCGCGCTGGCTTCCGGCCTGTTGCTCTACGGCATTTCGATGGTCTACGGCGCGACGGGTTCGCTCGAATTCGCCACTGTTTTGGCGTCGTCGTACAGCGAGCTTGCCAACGAATGGCTGTTGAAACTGGGGCTGGTTTTTATCGTCGTGGCGGTGGCGTTCAAACTGGGCGCGGTGCCGTTTCATATGTGGGTGCCCGACGTGTACCACGGTGCGCCGACATCCGTCGCCGCGTTTGTCGGTACGGCGCCGAAAATTGCCGCCGTCGTCTTTGCCTTCCGCATTTTGGTTACAGGTTTGGGAACGGTGCATCACGACTGGTCGCAGATGTTCGCCGTGTTGGCGGTGGCATCGCTTTTGGTCGGTAACCTCGCCGCCATCATGCAGGCCAACATCAAACGTATGCTCGCCTATTCCACCATATCGCATATGGGCTTTATCCTGCTGGCGTTTATGGCGGGGGCGGTCGGTTTCGCGGCGGGCTTGTATTACGCCATTACTTATGCGCTGATGGCGGCAGTCGGTTTCGGCATATTGATGGTATTGTCCACCGACAATATCGAGTGTGAAGAAATCAAAGACTTGGCGGGTCTGAACCAACGCCATGCTTGGTTTGCCTTCCTAATGCTGCTGGCAATGTTCTCGATGGCAGGTATTCCGCCGCTGATGGGCTTTTATGCCAAATTCGGCGTGATTAAGGCTTTGTTGAGCGCATCGACCGCCCAAAACGCCGCCATGGCGGGCAGCACATACATCGTACTTGCTGTGTTCGCCGTGGTGATGTCGTTAATCGGCGCGTTCTACTACCTGCGCGTAGTCAAAGTCATGTATTTTGACGAAGCCACCCATGACCAGCCCGTCGGCAGCAACTATGCCGCCAAATTCTTCCTAAGCGTCAACGCGTTCTTGCTGATTTTGTGGGGCATCATGCCGCAAACGGTGATTGACTGGTGCGCTAGGGCTTTGGAAAACACCTTGTAAAGCGATGAACCGAAACGGCAGCCGTGTCAGAGGCTGCCGTTTTTGTTAAGATACGCAGCCCAAGATTGTTTTTTCAGACGACCTTTTGAATCAAAGAGGCCGTCTGAAAACAGAAAGACACACCATCATGACCGCATCCATGTACATCCTTTTGGTATTGGCGCTCATCTTCGCCAACGCCCCTTTCGTTACCGCCAAATTTTTCGGCGTACTCCCGCTCAAGCGCAAACATATCGGGCATCACCTCATCGAATTGGCGGCAGGCTTCATCCTGACCGCCGTCCTCGCCTACATCCTCGAATCCCGCGCCGGAGCAGTGCACCAACAAGATTGGGAGTTTTACGCTACCGTAGTCTGCCTTTACCTGATATTCGCCTTCCCCTGTTTCGTATGGCGTTATTTCTGGCACGCGCGCAACCGCGAATAAACTTTTCAGACGACCTCGGCGTTATAGTGGATTAACAAAAATCAGGACAAGGCGACGAAGCCGCAGACAGTACA
>JUNU01000423.1 GCA_001067655.1 Neisseria lactamica | reverse complement strand
ACTGTCTGCGGCTTCGTCGCCTTGTCCTGATTTAAATTTAATCCACTATAAAGCCCATCAGCAAAATCTATATACATCGGAGAACGCTATGTCGTCTGAATTCACGCTCTACCACAATCCCCGTTGCAGCAAATCGCGCGCCGCTTTCGACCTGCTCGAAGCGCGCGGCATCAAAGCCGAAGTCGTCAAATACCTCGACACTCCGCCCGATCTGGCAACGCTGCAAGACATCTTTGCCAAACTGGGCTTGGAGTCCGTGCGCGGCATGATGCGCGTCAAAGACGACTTGTACAAAGAACTCGGCTTGGACAATCCCGACCTCGACAACCAAGCCTTACTCAAAGCCATCGCCGCCCACCCTGCCCTGCTCGAACGCCCCATCCTGACCACACAGGACAAGGCCGCCATCGGCAGACCGCTCGAAAACATCGAAGCCCTGTTGGACTGAAGCGCGGGAAGGCCGTCCCTACATGATTTCCCTGTTTCGCAGCCGCAACGGCTTGCGCTACTACCTCTTTCGCGGCATAGGTCTGAGTATCCTGTTGATACTCGGCATATTTGGCGTCGGCGCATGGCAGGTGTACCACACAGGCTCGCAGCCGCTGCCGCATCATGTCCGCGCCGATGCCGCCCTCGTACTCGGTGCCGCCGCATGGGACAAACGACCCTCGCCCGTTTTCCGCGAACGCATCAACCACGCCATCACCCTCTACCAAAGCCACCGCGTTGAAAAAATCGTCTTCACCGGCGGCACATCCAAAAAAGGCTACATGACCGAAGCCGAAGTCGGACGGCGTTACGCCCTCAAACAAGGCATACCCGCGCACAACATCATCTTTGAAAACACCTCGCGCAACACCTACGAAAACATCCGCAACATCCGTCCGATCCTGCGCGCCGAAGGCATCGAAAGCATCATCATCGTCAGCGACCCCTACCACCTCGCCCGCGCCCTCGAAATCGCCTCCGACCTCGACATCGAAGCCTACATCTCCGCCACGCCGACCACGCGCTTCGACCAAGGCAAAGAAAAAAACAAATTCCTGCTTCAAGAAAGCTACGCCCTCTTCCTCTACCGCATCGGCAAATGGAGTGAAAACTTTTGGGACTGGCTGACGATGAGTAAAACAGAGGACGAATAAATGAAAAAGGTCGTCTGAAAACCTGAATTTTCAGGTTTTCAGACGACCTTTTTCATTGTCCGATTCCGTCTAAAAACAGTAAAATACCCGTTTTAAAAGAATCTGGAGCCATCATGACCGTCAAAACCCGTTTCGCCCCAGCCCCACCGGCTACCTGCACATAGGCGGCGTGCGCACCGCCTTGTTTTCATAGGCGTTTGCCCGCCATCACAAAGGCGAGTTCTTATTGCGTATCGAAGACACCGACTTGGCGCGTTCTACCGCCGAATCCGTCAACATCATCCTCGACGGCATGAAATGGGTCGGCCTGAACTACGACAACGCCGACAACGTCGTGTACCAAACCCGCCGTTTCGACCGCTATACGGCCTGAGCCTATGATTTTTGCAGCCGCTATTTCAATCGGATGTAAAACGTACCGTCCGGCACGACGGGCAGGTATTTGCGGTGGAAGTCCAGATAGGTCTTGTTTGGGTCTATGTCGGCAAACTGCTGCGGATACAGGGTTTTGGCGATAAATTGCGCGCTGGCCAAATCGGTGAGCGAGCGGGAGGCGGTGTGGTAGATGCCGTAAACGCGTTTGTTTTTGACGGCAGGAATGTCTGCCCAGCCTTTGCGTTTGACAAATCCGGCCAGGCGGCGTTGCGCATCGGCCTGGCTGATGCCTATGCCCATCGCCATAATGCCAGGCTTGTCTTTATGGCCGTTTTCCGTCCCCGAAATGACGATGACCTCGGGTTTGGCCGTCAGGAATTTTTCAGGGTTTATCGGTCCCCAGTTTTTAACGTAAGGCGCGGCGATATTGTTGCCGCCTGCTGTGTCGGCAATCGCGCCCCACATATCTTTGCCGAAGGTGTAGCTGTATTCGGACGGGCCTTTGTCGCCGAACTCGATATAGATTTTCGGTTTGGACTGCTTGGCGCGCGCGACGCGTTTTTGGATATCGGCAATGCCTCGGGCGTATTCGGCGGCAATTTTTTGGGCGCGCGCCTGCGTACCGTTGAGTTCGCCGAAAATTTCCGCACTGCGCGTGTGCCGCGCGACGGTTTCGGCGTTGAAATCGACCACGACGACGGGTATGCCTGCCGCTTTAATGCGCGGCAGGTGGGTGGCGACGGCCTTATACTGCCAGTCGGCCAGAATCAATACGTCCGGCTTGAGCGCGAGCGTTTTCTCCAGTGAAAACGTGCCGGTGCTGATGTTGCCGATGTCCGCAATGTTTTGCAGCGTAGGCAGCTTCTGTTTGAACATCGCCCAGCTGCCGGGATTGAATTTCTCCCAAAACTCACGCGAAATGCCGATGACGTTTTTAAATTTGTCCGCGCCCGTTACCGCGATATAGTCGGGATAGTAAAACGCCAAAACCGCGCGTTTGACAGGGACATCGACTTTGACTTCGCGTCCCAATACGTCTTTGATAGTTTTGATTTCGGCTTGGGCAAAAAGGGGCAGGAGGGCGAGGGCGGCAAATAAAGCGCGTTTGTTCATGAGCGGATACTTTCAAAGAAATGATTATCATTTGTCTTGTTTTCAGGAGAAAAGTTCCCAGACGGTCCTTCTGCGCCGACATTATTTTCAGACGGCCTTACATTGTTTAAACCTTGCCGAAAAAGTAAAATACCCGTTTTAAAAGATTCTGGAGCCATCATGACCGTCAAAACCCGTTTCGCCCCCAGCCCCACCGGCTACCTGCACATCGGCGGCGTACGCACCGCCTTGTTTTCATGGGCGTTTGCCCGCCATCATAAAGGCGAGTTCCTATTGCGTATCGAAGACACCGACTTGGCGCGCTCTACTGCCGAATCCGTCAACATCATCCTCGACGGCATGAAATGGGTCGGTCTCGATTACGACAACGCCGACAACGTCGTGTACCAAACCCGCCGTTTCGACCGCTATAAAGAAGTCATCGCCGAACTCTTGGAAAAAGGCCATGCCTACTACTGCTATTGCAGCAAAGAAGAGCTGGAAGCCATGCGCGAGAAAGCCGAAAAAGAAGGCACGGCAACTTACGACCGCCGTTGGCGTCCGGAAGAAGGCAAAACCCTGCCCGAAATCCCTGCCGACGTGCAACCTGTTGTCCGTTTCAAAACGCCTCTGGACGGCGTGACCAAATGGACGGACTTGGTCAAAGGCGAAATCTCTATCCCCAATGAAGCACTTGACGACCTGATTATCGCCCGCGCCGACGGCACGCCGACCTACAACTTCTGCGTCGTGGTGGATGACTACGACATGGGCGTTACCCACGTTATCCGCGGCGACGACCATGTGAACAACACCCCGAAACAAATCAACATCTTAAAAGCCATCGGCGCGAACCTGCCCGAATACGGCCACCTGCCCATGATTCTCAACGAACAAGGCAAAAAAATCTCCAAACGCAGCGGCGATACCGTCGCCATCACCGATTTCGGCGCGATGGGCATCCTGCCCGAAGCCATGCTCAACTATTTGGCGCGTTTGGGCTGGGCGCACGGCGACGACGAGTTCTTCACGATGGGACAATTCATCGAATGGTTTGATTTAAAAGACGTTTCCCCGTCGCCCAGCCGCATGGACTTGAAGAAACTCTACTGGATCAACGGCGAACACATCAAAATCACGCCCAACGAAAAACTCGCCGAACTCGTCAAACCCCGCCTCGCCCTGCGCGATATTTACGACACGGCAAAACCCGCATTGGAAGACGTGTTGGCACTGGTCAAAGACCGCGCCCAAGACCTGAACACGCTCGCCGACGAGTGCCTTTACTTCTACGTCAAACAAACGCCCGCCGAAGCGGACGTGCAGAAACACTGGGACGACGAAGCCGCCGCCCGTATGCTGCGCTTCGCCGAACGCCTCGAAGGGTTGGAAGACTGGAACGCCGAAGCCATCCACGACCTGTTCAAACCCTTCTGCGACGAAGAAGGTATCAAAATGGGCAAACTCGGCATGCCCCTGCGCCTCGCCGTCTGCGGCACGGCGAAAACCCCCAGCGTCGATGCCGTGTTGGCATTAATCGGCAAGGAAGAAGTGTTGAAACGGATACGTTCTTAAAACGCTGAAAAGGTCGTCTGAAAATTTTCAGACGACCTTTTTTAGTTTCGCAGAAACTTATTCTTCGCTTTGATTTTTATCTTTTTTGCGCCATAAGCCTTTAAACAGCGCGCCTGCCCCAATCACGCCGACAGCAATCAATTTGCCGAATTTGGCGAGCAATGCGCCGGCAAGGGCCAACAAGCCCAGTTTTTTCGCAGCCAATCCGCCGACTAAGGCAGCCAATCCGTATTCCGCTACTTTGTCGGTCGCGGCATTGAAATCGCTGTAACGCTTGCCTTCGTTGAATTCGATATTGCCCAATAATTCCCGTGCGATAGGCTTGTATTGGTCTACGCTGTTCAAATCGGTGACCATGGTCAGTTCGATAAAACCTTCGCGGCCGAGCTGGTAAGTGTTGTAGTTGATGGCAGGATTTTGGTCGGGTTTGTTTTTCTCCAAAACGTCAATCGACCAAATCAGGTGATGGGTAGCCGCATCATATTGCGGTTTTTCCACCCAGCCGCGCGTTTCCAATTCAGGCAGGTTGCGGGCGGCACGTTCTTTGTTTTGCTCCTCAGAACCTTCTTTCAGCTGCTTGAGCATGCCTTCGACATCCCATTCTTTGGCATCGTCGTCTTTGATGTAACCGGAATCATTGAAATTCAAATCGATCCACCAAGGGGCTGCGCTGTCTTTATTTTTTTGCTCCGGAATAATCAACCCGTAGCGGTCGGGATTTGTGCCATTACCCCATTCTTCCATCAAGCTATTGGCGGCATCTTTTTTAATAAAGACCATTTTGGCGGGCAGTTTTAGTTTTGCCTGGTTGCCCAAGTCGATAACTGCCGGACCGGTGATTGTTTGTTTGGCGATCTCGTCCTCTGAAACAGTTGAAGCGTTTTTCGAGTTTGGCGCAGATGTTTCGACGGCTGAAGCAGTACCCGGTTTGGCGGCATACGCAGGCAAGGTTTGGAGGGATAACAAGGCTGCCAAAACAGCGCAGGCAAGACGGTTGCTTTTCATCATGGGGTTTCCATAAAAATGAGTTAAAAAATGCAGACAGCCGAAACACCATACGCTCCGGCATGACCAAAGGAGGAGGTTTGCAATAAACAAACCTATGCTTGCATATTAATATGCCTATAGCTTGAAAAAAATGCAGATAAATTTTCCGATTGGCAGCAATTTGCTACCCAAAGGTATAGGCAGCGGCGTTTTGTCCGGTTATAGTGGATTAACTTTAAACCAGTACGGCGTTGCCTCGCCTTAGCTCAAA
>JUNU01000422.1 GCA_001067655.1 Neisseria lactamica | reverse complement strand
ACCACTGGTACCCTAGTGTTGCACTTGAAATCCGAATCCAAGGTCGTCTGAAAATGTAGCGGGCTGCAATACTGCCTTAGTGTCGCGGTAAGAACGCTCGTTATTGGAAACGGCTGCCTTGCTCGCGCACAATGCCGACTACGTCTCCGCCAAATAGCGCGTTCACGTCCGTTTCGTCGAATACGTATTTGGTGTGGCAAAAGTCGCAATCGATTTGGATGCTGCCTTGTTCGGCAACTATGCTGCCAACTTCTTCTCCGCCTAACATAAGCAGCATATCGCTGACTTTGCCGTGCGAGCAGGTGCAGGCAAATTCGATGCTTTCGGGATCGAAAACCCGTGGAGGGGTTTCGTGGTAGAGACGATAGAGGACGTGTTGTGCGTCTAGGGTGGTTAGTTCTTCCGGTGTCAACGTTTGGGTCAGTGTGCTGATAAGCTCCCATGATGCCGCGTCGAGTTCTTCTTCAGGCAGACGTTGTACCAGTAATCCTCCGCTGACATGTTCTGAAGCAGCGAGGGTAATATAGGTATCAAGTTGCTCGGAACGTTTTACATAGTTCATGAGCATTTGGGCGATATTGTCGCCTTCAAGCGGGACAACGCCTTGCCAAGGTTCGGCATCTTTGGGTTGATGTGTGAGTACGAAAACGCTGTTGCTGCCCAAAAGGTCGGTCAGGCTTTCGTCATCACGGATATCGGCGGTTTCATCCCAGCGGGCGGTAGCGCGAACGGTGTTGTCAGATGTGGCTTCGACCACAAGCATTTTCAGACGACCTTGTCCCTGTACTTGGACAATGAGCGTACCTTCGTTTTTAAGGTTGCTGGAGAGAAGCGCGCCCGCCGCGAGGAGTTCGCCTAATGCCTGGCGGATGGCGGCAGGGTAGTGTTTTTGTCCGGCGATGTGTTCCCACACGTTTTCAAGGCGGACGTGCAGACCGCGCACAGGCATATCGTCAAAGATGAAACGCGTGCGGATATCGGCATGGTTGATGTCGGTTTGCGGCATAAATTCCTCTGTTTTTCTGAATGATGGGTTGACGGCTATATGGTTGCGCTTGCAGAGAAATCAAGGGACTTTATAATCTGTCTTGCGTTCTTAACCTTTTGCTTTTAATCGCCATGTTCTACCTCTACCAGTCCAACCGCCTCGAATCGCTAGCCGCCCTGTTTGCCGGAATCCAAAGGGTCAGGCCGCTTGAGTCTGCTTTGGCGGCGGAACAGATTGTGGTGCAGAGTCAGGGGATGCGGCGTTATTTGAGCGTGTATCTGGCGCGCGAACTGGGGGTGGCGGCGAATTTGCAATTCAGCCTGCCGGCGAGTTTGACGTGGCAGTTGATGCAGAAGCTGATTCCCGATATTCCCGCGCTCAGTCCGTTTTCGCCGGAGGTGATGCGCTGGCGGCTTTTGGATTTGTTCCGCAGCGAGCGTTTTCAGACGACCTCTGAATTTGAAAACGTCCGTTCTGTCTTGCAAAGCTATTTGGGCAGCGGCGAGTCGGCGGATTATCAGTTGGCGGGGCAGTTGGCGGATATTTTCGACCAGTATCTGGTGTACCGGCCGCAGTGGATTGATGCCTGGCAGGAAGGCAAACTTCTGGGGCTGGGTGAGGACGAGGTCTGGCAGGCGCAGCTTTGGCGGTATTTGGACGACGGCAACCAATCCGCGCCGCACCGTGTGGCGCTGTGGGAAAAGCTGCTGTCGTCTTTGGATAAGGCGCACCTACCCGAGCGGTTTTTCGTGTTCGGCATTTCGACGATGGCGCCGATGTATTTGCAGCTTTTGCAGAAAATTTCGGAACATTGCGATGTGTTTGTGTTCGCGCTCAATCCGAGCGGCCAGTATTGGGGCAATGTGATTGAGGCGGCGCAGCTTTTGAAGGGCGGCGACGATGCGGATTTGTCGCAGACGGGGCATCCGCTGTTGGCGTCGCTGGGCAAGCAGGGGCGTGATTTTTTTGATTTTCTGACGGAAATCGGCTTGGAGGAGCAGCCCGTGTTTGAAGAGGTTTCAGACGACACGCTGCTGCACTGCCTGCAAAACGACATTCAAAACCTGCAGATGCCGTCTGAAAACAGCCGCACGACGGATTTGCTGGACGACGGCTCCGTCCGTATCGTGTCGGCACACAGCCCCCTGCGCGAATTGCAGATTTTGAAAGACAAGCTGTTGCGGATTCTGCACGAACATCCCGACTGGCAGCCGCACGATATTGCCGTTTTGACGCCGAACATCGAACCGTACAGCCCGTTTATCGAAGCGGTGTTCGGGCAGGCACAGGGCGGGGCGCAGGCTTTGCCGTATTCGGTGTCGGACGTGAAACTCAGCCGCCGCCAGCCGCTGCTTTACGCGCTGGAGCAGACGCTGGATTTGCTGGAAAGCCGGTTTGAAGTCGATAAAGTGCTGCCGCTGTTGGAAAGCGGTTTGGTGCTGCGCCGTTTCGGGCTGACGGCGGACGATTTGCCGCTGCTGCACGACACCATTGCCGAATTGAACGTGCATTGGGGTTTGGACGGAACGATGCGCGGCGCGGCGGACAATCTGTTCACCTGGCAGCAGGCGTTGGAACGCATCGTGTTGGGCTGGATGCTGCCTGACGACGGCAGCCCGCTCTGGCAAAACGTCAGCGCGTGGCACGGTGATGTCAACCGCCTCGATGTGTTCGGCCGCTTTGCCGCCTTCATCCGCACACTGTCACGCCTCGCCGCCGAGTGGCGCAAACCCGCAGCGGCGGAGGAATGGACGGAACGCTGCCGCGATCTGGTGCAGTCATTGTTTCTGCCCGACGCCGACGACCAATACGCCTTGCAGCAGTTTGAGCAGGCGTTGGCAAAATGGCAGGAAGAAACCGCGTTGGCGGGCTTTAGTGGCACTTTGCCGCAACACACCGTCATCCGCCACATCCGCCGCTTCTTAGGCAGCGAAAGCCAAGCGGGATTTCTGCGCGGCGGCCTCACCTTTTGCAGCATGGTACCGATGAGGAGCCTGCCGTTTAAAGTCATTTGCCTGTTGGGGCTGAACGACGGCGATTTCCCGCGCAACACCAAAGCCGCCGTGTTCGACTTGATTGCCAAACACCCGCAAAAAGGCGACCGCGCCCGCCGCGACGATGACCGCTACCTCTTCCTCGAAGCCATCATCAGCGCGCGCGACATCCTTTATCTCTCCTACGTCGGCCGCAGCATCCGCAACGACGACGAACTCGCCCCGTCCGCCCTCGTCAGCGAACTCATCGACACCATCGCCGCCATGACCGGACGGCGCAGCAAAGAACTGGCGGAACACTGGGTCGAGCAACATCCCCTGCAACCGTTCTCCCACCGCTATTTCATCGCAGACAAAATTTCAGACGACCTCTTCAGTACGCGGCAAGACTACGCCGAAGCCCTCAACCGCCCGCGCGAACAGGCGCGTCCGTTTTTCAGCGAAGCCCTCGAAGAAAACAGCCCCGCACCGACCGTCTGGCAGGACGACTTTATCCGCTTCTGGAAAAATCCCGTCAAAGCATGGCTGCAACAAACCTTGGGCTGGCGCGAACCTTACCGCGACGAAGCATGGGAATCCGCCGAACCCTTCGAGCCGCAACGCGCCGACAAAATCGCCGCCGCCTACCTCGACGCCCGCCGCCAAAACCAAGACTTTCAAGAAACCGCCGTCCGCCTCGATGCCGAAAGCCTGTTGCCCGTCGGTGAACTGGGTAAATTGTGGCAACAGAATTTCCAAGCCGCAGCCAAACGCATAGACGGCGCATTGCTGCAAAGCCCCAAACTGCCGCCCTTCGCCTACGAAATCCAGTTCGACGGGCAAACCCTGCAAGGCAGCCTCGGCAACCTGTACCAATGCGGACAAGTGTTCTACCTCGACCGCAAACCCAACGCCCCGCAGCGTATCGCCCTCCTGCTCGAACATTTAATCTTTTGCGCAGTAGGGTCGGCGGTAGGGTCGTCTGAAACCGAAACCCGCCAAACCCATATCGTTCAGCCAGAAGAAACAACGCTTTATCCCGAAATCCCCGGCAGCCACGCACAACAAATGCTGCAAAAATGGCTGACGTTCTTCAACCTCGGACAAACGCGCCCGCTGCCTTTCTTCGCCAAAACCAGCCTCGCCGCCGCCGAAGCCTACGGCAAAAAACAGAGCTGGGAAGATGCCCTGAACAAAGCCAAGGAAAGCTATCACGGCAACAAAGTCAGCAAAGGGCAAAAAGACTATACCGAAGTCGCCCTAGTGTTCGGCAACGAAGACACCGAGCCGGTGGAAGGAGCGTTGTTCCAAAGATTGGTGGAAGAGCTGTTGATACCGCTGTTGGAAGCGGTCAAGGAGGAATCGTCCGATGCGGCATAGAAGCCGCAAATCGGAAGAGGTCGTCTGAAAACGCAAACGGAGCAAATCATGTTGAAACATTTCATTGCGATTGCTGTCGCCGTTTTATTGAGTCAAACGGCGTACAGCCAAACCAAACCGAGACCAGCCATGTACACCGACTACACTGCCATTGTTGAAGACAAATGCGCCATCGCTGCAGACGGCGGCAGCATGATGCTTACCGTGCGCAATGCGGCTGGTAAGGAAACGGTTTTCTTTATCAACCGTGGTCTTGATGTCAAAAATTCGCCGAAATACAACCAAGTCCGTGATGATAAAGGACATAAACTGAGCGACAGCGAGAAACAGCAGTTGTTTGCACATCTGAAGACTTTAAAAACAAGGTGTAGCAGCGAGGACTGCGCCGAGTTTGTGGATTCGTTCGTCAGGTAAGCCGCATATCGTTTCGGATGGTATTTCTTGTTTTCAGACGACCTTTGGCTTCAAGAACTTATGTGATAAACGAAATCCGGTTTCAGGAACGCGGGTCAATATGGCGCGCCATTTCCAATGCAGTGGCGACGGCGGTCATGAGGCTGCCTGAATCTGCTTTGCCCGTTCCGGCGAGATCGAGGGCAGTGCCGTGATCGACAGAAGTGCGGATAAAGGGCAGCCCGAGCGTGACGTTGACGCCTTGCCCGAAGCCGGCGTATTTGAGCGTGGGCAGTCCTTGGTCGTGATACATCGCTAAAACGGCATCGGCATCTTTGAGCAAGAAGGGCTGAAACACCGTGTCGGCGGGATAGGGGCCGCGTGCGTCTATGCCTTCGCTTTGCAGCTGCTTGAGCGCGGGGATGATGATGTCGATTTCTTCATGGCCGAGATGGCCGTTTTCACCTGCGTGCGGATTCAGTCCGGTCACTAGGATGCGGGGGCGGGCGATGCCGAATTTGTCGCGCAGGTCGGCATGAAGGATGCGGGTCACGGATTCGACCAGCGGGCGGGTAATGGCGGCGGCGATGTCTTTGAGCGGAAGGTGGGTAGTGACAAGCGCCACCCGCAATCCGCCGCCTGCAAGCATCATGACGACTTGTTCGGTTTGGCTTTTTTCGGCGAGGTATTCGGTGTGGCCGCTGAAGAAATGGTCGCTGGCGTGTCCGTCGTTGATGACGCCTTTGTGCAGCGGCGCGGTCACCATGCCGTCGAAGAGGTCGTCTGAAATGCCTTGATAGGCAGTGTCTAGCAGTTTGAGGACGTAGGCGGCATTGGCAGGATTGAGTTTGCCTGCTTGGCAAGGCGCGTCCAAAGGAATGTGCAACACTTCCAATATGCCGCGTTCGGGCTTGCCGCCCTGCGGGTCGAAATCTTGCAGGGTGATGGTTTTGCCTAATTGCTCGGCACGGCGTTGCAGCAGATTTTTGTCGCCCAACACGATGCAGCGGCACGGCAAATCGGCAAACGCCAAATCCAAGCAGATATCGGGACCGATGCCGGCGGGTTCGCCCGAAGTGACGGCTAAAACAGGTAAAGTCATGCGGATTCCTTATTGGATGAATCGGTTGCAGGAAAATGAAAACAGCGTTGTACGGTATGGTTGAGGTCGTCTGAAAACTTTTCAGACGACCTTTTGCTTATGCCCGCATCAGGCTGCGGTAGGCATTTTGTTTCAAAACGAGCATCAGCCAGCCGAGGACAAAGGCAATCGGGTAAAACCACAACATCCGATTTCCGCCAAGCGGCAGGATAAGCGTCAGCATACATGCCAATACGCCGAAACCCAAAGGTGTCCAAATATCATCCCGTTCGGTATAGTCGGCGCATCGCTGCGGCAGCGTCAGCATCCAAACCAGCGCGGAGGCGAATGAGGCAAGTGCCTTGACGGGGAGGGATGTGTTGGGCGAACAAGGTGCCAACAGGAATTGCGCCTGTTTTTTTGACAGATGGGGATGGAACGACCGCAGATACAGATTGGCGTTGAACCACAACAATATCATCAAAGCCGTCAGGATAAGCAATACCGAGTTGCCCGCCGTTTGCTCCAAGTGTTTGTTTATCACATTGATTATCGGCAACATGGACATCAAGGACAGATTGACCGTCAGACCGCCGACAATACTCCGCTCGCTTTTGATGTAGGAGAAAAAGGTACACCACGAATATATCCATGCGAGTACGGTCAGCAGGAAGAACATTACCGA
Organism: Neisseria lactamica; assembly: GCA_001067655.1. Taxonomy (GTDB): domain Bacteria; phylum Pseudomonadota; class Gammaproteobacteria; order Burkholderiales; family Neisseriaceae; genus Neisseria; species Neisseria lactamica_B. The sequence continues at coordinate 5,745 of JUNU01000422.1, read as the reverse complement.
ACCGGTCGGGGTCAGGCACACGGCGGTCATCACGACAGGCAATACGAAAGCGCGCACAATCGCCGCTTTTTTAAACACAAAAGTCGCCTTGAAGAGTTTGTAGAGAGACGGCAGCCATGTGAAAAATATGCTTCGGCAGACATTGACCAAGAAACACAAGAGCGCCAGCGTGAGGGTGGAGACGAGGGCCAACGAATAATACGCCTCGATATAGGCGGATAAAGCGTCATCGGCTGCCGCTGTAAACATGGCGACGAATATCGCCACAATCGGCAGCACAATCCGCATCTGCCGCCATGATTGCGCTTTCTGTAAAACAGACGTCAGTTTCGTCTTGCGCCTCATCAGCGCCGTGCGTACGGATGGCGATATTTCTTCCTGTAAAGCCGTGTTCAGGAAAAACGCATTCACCGTTGCCCGCATATCGCGCCCTTGCTCGGTCAGGCGGTTCAAGCTATGCAAGAGTGGGAATTTGCCATTGGCGTTGTCAGATAAAACTTCCGCCGCATTGATGCAGTCATAAACCCACTCCAGCTCGTCCGTGTTCATACGGTGGAGAACTTCGCGGCTCTCGTGCCAGCGGAAATAAGACGCCCATTGCGCCCATACGATGATATTCGAAATATACCGATCGCGCAGAAAATCCAAAAAATCCCAAGCAATATATTCCGATTCGCCCAAAGGAAGCCGGTCCAATAAAGCGCGGATGTCGGGCCAGGAGCGTTCCAACGCCTCACTTTTTCCTTCATCGTGAATGCGTCCGATTTCTGTCAAAATATAGTCTGAATCTACGCTATCGTATACATGGTATGAATAAGCCTCGGCAGTTGCGCCGCTATATTCATAAGGGTCGTCTGAAACATAAGTTTCTTCAATAAGGTCTGTTTCTGCGTCTTTCCATGTGTCGTACGGATAGGCTTGGGTCGATTCATATTCTGCCGCCGCCCCGTCAGCATATTCGGTATGTTCATCAGGGTCGTCTGAAACATCCGCCTCATCGTTATCGGCATTATCCCAAGACCAATCGTCTGCGTCCTCTTCCTCATCGATGTAGGGCGCACGCGCCAAAGCCTCATCAAACGCCTCGCGCAGCCGCTGATATCCCTCCGCGTCATCGTCCGGACGTGTCGATTTCAACAGCTTCGCATAAGCACGCCTGATGGCGCGTTCGTCACCGGTAGGCGCAATTTGCAGAATTTCCCAGCAATCCATAGATTTCCTTGTTGTGGTATGAACAGCGACAAGTCGCAAAGTATACAGTCTGGCTTGGTTCAAATTCAAAGAAAACGATACCGCCATCGGAAGCATAAAGTCACTTGCCTTCAAAATACCGTTAAAAAGGTCGTCTGAAACCCGATTCCGTTTCAGACGACCTTTTTGTTCAGACCACGTTATTCGTATTTTTCGCAGCGGATGGCAGAATCTTCGCAGAACATCGCCGAAGTTTCCGCATTGCAGGCGGTGCGGCGTGCTTCCCATTCGTTTTTCCCCAAAGCCTCAAACAACTTCTGGAACGGCTTGACGTTGTACATATAAACCCGATTCGGGTTGTACTATTTTGACTTAGCAAGGCGTTTTTCCAATTTACTGATACGGGCTTCCAAAGCCGCTATCCGCTCATCCTCTCCCATGCCGGAACGCGCCTCCTGTGCGGCAATAAAAGCCTCAATACGCGCCAGATCCGCAGCTAACCGCGCCAGTTCCGTTCCCATCTCAACCTGTGCTGATTCCAACCGAGCCTGTTTGGCAGTCAAAGCCGAACTCTGCACATCCCATTCGGTAACCGAAGCCGCATTAGCAGCAGGCAAAACAGCGGCAAGCATCAGGGCAAAGAAAGATTTTTTCATGGTATATCTCTATGACAGTTAAAAAAACGGCATATTATATAGAAAACCCATATTGAATCAGCAGGCATTCCTTTGCTTTGTCTGGATTTAAAGAGAATTTACCGAAACGCAGACAGAAATGCGACAAAGATGCCCCTATCCATCGCCGCTTCCTTTTCAGACGACCTTATACCCATTTCAAGCAAAAAACGTTAAAATTCCGCCATTCACCTATCCAACAGCAGCAAAAACATGAGCGCACAAATCCTCGCCGTCGCCAACCAAAAAGGCGGCGTCGGCAAAACCACCACCACCGTCAACCTCGCGGCATCGCTCGCCTCCAAAGGCAAACGCGTCCTCGTCATCGACCTCGACCCGCAAGGCAACGCCACCACAGGCAGCGGCATAGACAAAGCCCGCCTCGAAGAAGGCGTGTACCAAGTCGTATTGGGCGATACCGACATCAAAACCGCCGTCGTCCGCAGCGGAGACGGCAGCTACGACGTACTCGGCGCCAACCGCGCGCTTGCCGGTGCCGAAATCGAGCTGGTGCAAGAAATCGCCCGCGAAATCCGCCTCAAAAACGCCCTGCAAACCGTCGAAAACGACTACGACTTCGTCCTTATCGACTGCCCCCCTTCGCTGACCCTGCTCACGCTCAACGGACTCGTCGCCGCCAACGGCGTCATCGTCCCCATGTTGTGCGAATACTATGCCCTCGAAGGCATCTCCGACCTGATCGCCACCGTGCGCAAAATCCGTCAGGCAATCAACCCGCGCCTTGACATCACCGGCATCGTCCGCACCCTCTACGACAGCCGCAGCCGCCTCGTCGTCGAAGTCAGCGAACAGCTTTTCCAACATTTCGGCAACCTGATGTTCCAAACCGTCATCCCCCGCAACGTCCGCCTCGCCGAAGCCCCCAGCCACGGCATGCCCGCACTCGCCTACGACACCAACGCCAAAGGCACCAAAGCCTACCTCGCCTTGGCGGAAGAATTGTTGGAGCGCACCAAAGGTTGATTGAGCCTAAAAGATAAAGTCTGAAAGATAAAAAAGGTCGTCTGAAAACTTGATTTCCAAGTTTTCAGACGACCTTTTTTCGTTATCAAGTCCATATTCTGATGAAAAGAATTGTCAACAATAATATCATTCAGATTAAAAATATTTAATTAATAAACAAAAAGTAGCTTTATGTAATATCATGATGCTTATAAATATTTTGATGGTTTTAAAAAATGCCATATGTAAAAAATTCAAAAAACAAAAGGCTATTCTTTGACAATCTTTAACCCATCCCCTAATATCCAACAGTTTGATTCCGCACGGCGGATTTAAGAAAAACATTTTTGAGATTTTGAGAGGTAAAACGATTATGGAATGGGAATTTAACAGTTACTACACGTTAATTGCCGCGACATTGGTTTTGTTGATTGGTAAGTTTTTGGTCAAAAAAATCAAATTCCTGCGCGATTTCAACATTCCCGAGCCTGTGGCAGGCGGTTTGATTGCTGCGATTGTCCTGTTTGCACTGCATCAAGCCTACGGCGTGAGCTTCAAATTTGAAAAACCGCTGCAAGACGCATTCATGCTGATTTTCTTTACATCCATCGGTTTGAGCGCGGACTTCTCCCGTTTGAAAGCGGGCGGTCTGCCGTTGGTGATTTTCACCGCCGTCGTAGGGGCGTTTATCATCGTGCAGAACTTTGTCGGCGTCGGCTTGGCGAAGGTTTTGGGACTGGATCCGCTTATCGGTTTGATTACCGGCTCGATTACGCTGACCGGTGGACACGGTACGGCAGGTGCATGGGGGCCTGACTTTGAAAGCAAATTCGGCTTGGTTGGTGCTACCGGATTGGGTATGGCTTCGGCAACGTTCGGCTTGGTATTCGGCGGCTTGATCGGCGGTCCGGTTGCACGTCGTCTGATCAACAAATTGGGACGCAAACCGATTGAACAAAACGCAAGCAAAGAGAATGCTGATGATCAGACTGATGACGTATTTGAGCAAGCGAAGCGTACTCGCCTGATTACTGCCGAATCCGCAGTCGAAACGCTTGCCATGTTTGCAGCGTGTTTGGCATTTGCCGAAATTGTGGACGGCTACGATAAAGAATATCTGTATGACTTGCCGAAATTTGTATGGAGCCTGTTTGCCGGTGTCGTTATTCGTAACATCCTGACTTCTGCGTTTAAAGTCAATATGTTCGACCGAGCGATTGACGTATTCGGCAATGCTTCCCTGTCGCTTTTCCTCGCAATGGCGCTTTTGAACCTAAAATTGTGGGAATTGACCGGTCTGGCAGGTCCTGTAACCGTCATCCTTGCCGTACAAACCGTCGTCATGATTCTGTATGCGACATTTGTAACCTACGTCTTTATGGGACGCGACTACGATGCGGCAGTTTTGGCGGCAGGCCATTGCGGCTTCGGTTTGGGCGCGACGCCGACCGCCGTTGCCAATATGCAGTCCATCACGCAAACCTTCGGTCCTTCGCACAAAGCGTTCTTGATTGTGCCTATGGTCGGCGCGTTCTTCGTGGACTTGATTAACGCAGCAATCCTTTCCGGTTTCGTAAATGTCATTACCAAATAAGTAAGCATTTATAACGTTTCGTTGAAAAAGCACTTGCAACATTTACTTGTTGCAAGTGCTTTTGTTATGATGGTCGTCTGAACGACAAAACGGTTCGGTTTCCGAGCCGTATCAAGGAGTATTATTTATGCACAAGAAACTGCTGGCTTTGCCGCTTATCGCCATAATGTTAGCGGCGTGCGGCAAAGAAGAACCCAAGCAGGCTTTGGAGTGTGGCAATCCCGCCGCCATTCAAAGCATCCGCAACCAAATCCAAGAAACCATCAAGCGCGAGGCGCGTTCCTTTGTCCGTGCCGACAGCCGCCAATTTGTCGATGCCGATAAAATCATCGCTGCCGGTTCTGAGCTGAATATCGTCTTGGACAATCCGCAAGAAATTACGGAAGACAACAAATCCTTGTGTAGCGCCGATTTGAAAATCCAAATCCCTGCCGAAGTATTGCGCACCGCCGATGCCAACAGTCCGCTGATTTACAGCAACACCGGCTTGACCGAAATGCTTCAGCAGAAAATCATGGGCAGCAACTTGAGTTTTGAGAACAACACTTTCTCAGCCCGCGTCCGCTATACGCCCGATCCGAAAGTCGGTACGGTTTCCTTGGAAGACAATACCGTCAACATGACCGCGCAAACCCTGTCTTCCTTGCTGCTGCCTTACGGCGTGAAAAGCATCGTGATGATAGACGGCAAGGCAGTCAGCAAAGAAGAGGCGATTAAAATCCTGCAAAGCAAAGCCGTTGAAGAGCCGCCTGTTGCCAAAGCGGAGGATATTTTGGAAAACAATGTGGCGAGCCAAGCTTCGGGCGTACCGCCTGCCGCCGGTCTTGAAATCGAAATCCTGCGTCCTGACAACGAAGAGAAGCCGGAACAGCCGTCGTTCTCTCAAAGCGATTTAGACAATGCCCGCTCGCAAAACCATCAGGCAGAGTCAGAAATCAAAGGCGTATGGGACGGCATGGAACGTACAGTCCAACAAGAAATGCTGGCAGAACAACGCGCTTGGATTCAAACCAAAAACCAAAACTGCCAACAGGCAGCGGCTAGGGCGGACAGCCCCGCGCAAAACGAATACCTCAAGCTCCAATGCGACACCCGCATGACGCGCGAGCGTACCCAATATCTGCGCGGCTATTCGATTAACTAAGCTGTAAAGCCGACGGACGGCTGGTGTTGAGATGCCGCTCATCCGTTATCAAAAAGGTCGTCTGAAATGCTGTTTGGCGTTTCAGACGACCTTTGTATCGCTATATAATCCACTTTGCTCGTTGCATAATATAGTGGATTAACTTTAAACCAGTACGGCGTTGCCTCGCCTTAGCTCAA
>JUNU01000421.1 GCA_001067655.1 Neisseria lactamica | reverse complement strand
TTTGAGCTAAGGCGAGGCAACGCCGTACTGGTTTAAAGTTAATCCACTATACCTTAGGATTTTTAATGAGTATCCCCTTGCTTTACCTTAATGATTACACTTTTCCCGACCCGTTTTACGCGCTGGAAGAATGCGACGGCGTGGTCGGTATCAGCCGCGATTTGGATACGGGACGGCTGCTGTCGGCGTATCGGCAGGGGATTTTCCCGTGGTTCAGCGAAGACGGTTGGTTTTTTTGGTACACCATAGACCCGCGTGCCGTCATCGTGCCTGAAAATTTGCATATCGGGCGTTCGTTGGTGAAAACCTTGCGCAACAAACCCTATCGGGTAACGGTCAACCAATGCTTCGAAACTGTCATTGCGCATTGCGCCGCCTTTCCGCGCCCCGGTCAGGACGGTACATGGATTGTGCCCGAATTCCAAGCCGCTTATACCGAGCTGCACCGCTTGGGTCATGCGCATTCGTTTGAATGTTTCTATCCCGATGAAACAGGTCGTCTGAAACTGGCAGGCGGCTTTTACGGCGTACAAATCGGACGGGTGTTTTACGGAGAATCCATGTTCGCCCTTGAGCCGGATGCCTCCAAAATCGCCTTCGCGCGAGCCGTCCCGTTTCTTGCCGGATTGGGCATCGAGTTGATTGACTGTCAGCAAGATACCCTGCATATGCATCGTTTCGGTTCGGAACCGATCCCGTTCGCCGAATTTCAGACAGCCTTGCAACGCTTGAATGCTTTGCCTTTGAAGGAAGCGTTGGGCGCGAGGGTGGTGGGTGGAACGTTGGAATAGCGGCAGGATATATAGTGGATTAAATTTAAATCAGGACAAGGCGACGAAGCTGCAGACAGTAC
>JUNU01000420.1 GCA_001067655.1 Neisseria lactamica | reverse complement strand
GCCTTGCTGGCGTACTATGCCGACTACGTCCCCGCCAAATAACGCGTTGACATCTGTTAAAATTTTAGGATGTTTGGATAAATCTTAGGTGATCTCTTGAGATGTCGGAATAGGGTGAAATTCTGTTGGAGTTAATTTTGCAAAGACCTCTACCTTATTTATAGGCAACCGCTTATTGATACCGAAGCAGGGATTATTCTATTGCTGCGTGTGTTTTCGCTTGGTCAATTTTTTCGAGTTTGGCGGAAACGCGGTTCCATACTTCTTCCAGAGGAATGGCTTTCAGGAGGCGTTCGGGACTGTCGGTGTTGATGCTGTCGGGGTGAGGAAGCTCGGTATAATCGCCCGCCCATATCACTTCGGCATTGAGCGAGTAAGGGTGCCATATGCCCAACCAAGTCGCGCCGAATAGGGCGATTTGCGGTTTGTCGAGCGCGGCGGCGATGTGCATGGGAACGGAATCGACGCCGATAAACAGTTTGGCGCGGTCTATCGCGGCGGCAAGTTCGCGCAAGGTCAGGGAGCCGGACAATACCCACACTTTGCCGCCTTCCGGTATTTTCAGACGACCTAAGATGGCTTCGATCATGTCATGTTCGATAGGACTGGGGGAGGCGGTCAGGACGACGTTGTGTCCGTGGTTCAGCAGGAGTTGGACGAGAGCGGCGTTTTTGCCGTCTTCCCAGCATTTGAACAGCCAACGCGCACCCGGATGCAGTAAGACGTAGTCTTCGCCTTGCCAGCCTTGTTCGCGCAATTTTTGTTCCATACTGTTGCGGACATCTGGGGAGATGTTCATACGGACTTTTGCGTGGGACAGCTCTTCCGGATGGATAAGCGGGGGCAGTATGTCCAAATGGGTTTCGACGATATGTTTGGTCGTGCCCATATCGGGGTTGAGAAAGTCGTGACACCAGCGCCATGCGGCATTGTCGCGTTTGATGCAGTCGAAGCCGACGCTGCATTTGGCGCAGAATTTGGCAATGACGGCGGCACGCCATTGGTCGGAGAGGTTGAATGCCCAATCGTATTGACGCGCTTTCAACTGACGGAAAAGGTCTTTTTCGTGTTTGAACTGCATCCGCACGCCTTGTTTCTTCCATTGCCGGTCAATGGTGAAAATCCGCGCGATTTGCGGATTGTCGCGGATGATGTCGGCGGTTTCCTGATAAACCAGCATATCGACTTCGCACTCGGGAAAATGTTGTTTGATCGCATCGACGACCGGTGTACTGAGCAATACGTCACCATGATGGCGCAGTTTGATGACGAGGATACGTTTGGGTTGTGCAAGTGACATACGGTACTTTCAGACGACCTGGTTCAAGAATGGCTCTCAATTGTAAAACGGAACACGAGGTTTGGAAAACTGTTTCTGTACAAACGGTTTCGAGGGTGAATGAGCGCAACCGGTTTGCTTTGATTTTCTTACGGAATATGGTTTTGGGATGGGCGGTGTATGCAAAATATTTTGATATTGCAGAAGATTGTTCCATTCTGAAAACGGCTGCGGGCTGATTGGTTTTCCAATAGGGTTGTGGCTGGAACGAGACCGATTCACTATAATAGCCCAAGCCGCAGGCAGGATTGGTGTTCCAATAAGGTTTTACAGGTTTGGAAGCAAATCATAGTCTTCGGCACGTTTTCAGACGACCTTTCCTTTATCTACCGCCTTACACATCCGCCATGACACTAAACGCCCCGCTCCAACACATCACCCTTATCGGCGTCGGACTGATAGGCGGCTCTTTCGTTCTGGACCTCAAACGATTGGGACGGGTGCAAACCGTGACCGGCATTGATCTCGACCGCGACAATCTCGACCGTGCGCTTGAGCGTCGGGTGATTGATAAAGCGTTTACGGAAATCAACGCCGAAAGTATCAGCCATGCCGATTTGGTGTTGATTGCCACACCGGTTTCCACGCTGCCGACCATCTGCCAAGCCATTGCGCCGCTGCTTGCGCCGAAGGCTTATGTGTCTGATGTGGGCAGCACCAAGCGGACTGCCATCGCCGCTTTCCGCCAATACCTGCCTGAGCGGATTTCACACTGTATCGCCGCACACCCCATTGCAGGCTCCGACCGCAGCGGCGCGTTGGCGGCGCAATTCGGGTTGTATCAAGATAAAAAACTGATTATCACCACACACGGACAAGAGCGTCCCGAAGGCATCGCCCTGATAAAAAGCCTGTGGCAGGCGGTTGGTGCGCAGACGTTTGAAATGAGCGCGGAAGAACACGATGCCGTGTTCGCTGCCGTTTCCCATATGCCGCATTTGACCGCTTTTGCCTACGTCCACCAAATCGCCGACCATCCGGACGGACAGGAATATTTGAAATTTGCCGCCAGCGGTTTCCGAGACTTTACCCGCATCGCCTCCAGCCATCCCGCGATTTGGACGGATATCTGTCTGGACAATAAAAACAGCCTGATTAAGCTGATTGCCGGACTGCACGACCAGCTTTCCGAGCTGGAGCGCATCCTCGAACAAGAAAACCGCGACGCGTTATACCGTTATTTCGAAGAAGCCAAACAAACGCGTGACGAATGGTTGGGCAGTCAATAGCGGGCGGAGTATCCAGCCTTGCCTTGCAACTGCTTCTCTCCAAAAAGCAAAAAGGTCGTCTGAAAACCTATTTTCAGACGGCCTTCGGCTTTTATGCCTTATATCGGCAATGCGTCAAACGGCGGTTTACCAGTAGCCCAGCACTTTCCACCAGATAATGCCGATGATGCCGAAAATCAGGATTTCGACCACGCTCATGATGAAGCCTGCTTTCCACCATTCGGTCATGCTGACATAGTTCGAACCGTAGATGACGGGGGATGAACCGGAAGCGTAGTGGGTCAGCGACATCATGATGCCGGTGGCGGACGCCATAATCAGGGCGAACAGCATCGGTGGTGCGCCCAAGGCGAGACCTGCGCCGTAGAACGCGCCGAACATGGCGGTAACGTGTGCCGTGCCGCTGGCGAAAACGTAGTGGGCGTAGAGGTAGGCGAGTACCAAGAGGGCGCAGCCGGCTTCCCAGCCTAAGCCGAGATGGGAGATGCCACCCTGCATGGATTCGGACAGCCATGCAATCAGTCCCAATTTATTGAGGAAGTTCGCCATCATGACCAAGGCGGCAAACCAGACGATGGTGTCCCACGCGCCTTTTTCTTTCAGCGCGTCGTCCCAAGTCAGTACGCCGGTGAGCAGACACAGGGAGAGGCCGAGGAAGGTGGTGGCGGTGGCATCAACTTTCACACCGAACAGCATTTCGGGAACGCCCGCCCACAAAAGCAGCAGAATCACGAAAATGCCGAGCATGATTTTTTCGTCGCGCTTCATCGCGCCCATTTCTTTCAGTTTTTCTTTGGCAAGGGCGGTCGCGTTCGGCGTTTGTTTGATTTCGGGCGGATACAGGAAATACAACACCAGAGGCATCAGGAACATGGCGATCAGGCCGGGTACGACCATGGCGGCGAACCATGTGCCCCAAGAGAGGTGGATTTTCGAATCGGTGGCTTTGGCGACTAATTCGACGACCAGCGGGTTGGGCGCGGTTGCGGTAATGAAGATGCAGCAGGTGATGATGTTGGCGTGGTAGTTGACCAGCGCAAGGTATTTACCGATTTTGCCTTCCGTGCCTTTTTCGGGGTCGGAATCGAAACTCAGGGCGATGGAACGCATAATCGGATGCACGATGGCGCCACCGCGCGCGGTGTTGCTCGGCGTTACCGGACCGATGACCAAATCGGCCAAAGCCAGGCTGTAACCTACGCCCAGCGTGCGTTTGCCGAAAAGGGAAATCAGAAGGTAGCCGATACGCATACCCAAGCCGGTTTTCAACAAACCGCGCGAGATGATGATGGCGATACCGATCATCCAGATTAACGAGTTGTTGAGGCTGCTCAGTGCGTCTTTGGTCGCGTCGGCGGCTTTTTCGTTGGTCACGCCGGTCAGCGCGACCAAGGTAATGCCCAAAATCGCCATTGCGCCGATGGGCATGGCTTTGCCGATGATGCCGGCGATGATGCCGACGAACAGCGCCAAAAGGTGCCATGCGTCGGGCGATACGCCCTGCGGCACGGGTATGACGAACCAGATAATCAGCGTCAGCGCGAGCGCAACCGCCGCAGGAATTGGCTTGAAGCCCATGTTGAGTCTCCTAGTTTGAGATATTGAGGAAATCGGATTTCAGACGACGTGTGTCCGTTTTGGCGGGAAGAGGTCGTCTGAAACGTATTTGGTAGCAGTTGTTTTTTATGTTTTTCTTTTGGGTGTTTGGGTAACGCGTGTTTTGTGTTGCCATCTTTTTCAGACGACGTTTTCTTAAGGTTATTGCGTTTTGCCCTCTCCCTAACCCTCTCCCACAGGGAGAGGGAATAATGGCGCTGAAAATCAACCGTTATCAGATTTTCTGCAATCCGTCCCCTCTCCCCGTGGGAGAGGGTTAGGGAGAGGGCAAAACCTCAGTTTTAGTAGCAACTGTATTTTTGCCTGACAGGGGAAAAAATACAGTTGCTACAGGTATTTTTCAGACGACCTCCCATAATAGAAAAGGTCGTCTGAAACGCCGTATCGGATTAATCCTGTTCCGCCGGCAGGCCGTACTCTTCGGGGAAGGTGCGCAGCGAACTTTGCAACACGGTAACCGCGCCGTCGATCAGGCCGCAGCGGCCGCTTCGGGGCAGCAGTTGGCACAGGCTTTGCAAGGCGCGGAGGTCGTCTGAAGTGCCGATGCCAGTATCCACACGGTTGAGCAGGCGCGAGAGTTGGAAAGTGCCGCCTTTGCACGGCGGGCATTGTCCGCATGAGTTGGACGCAAAAAATTCCACATACTCAGCCACTTTGCGCACCACGCTGGTTCCCTCGGAAATCACAATCATCGCGCCCGTACCGAGGCTGGATTTGCGTTCGCGCACGGACACGAAGTCCAAAGGCACGTCCAAATCTTTCGCGGTCAGAAGCGTGTTTGACGGGCCGCCGGTGAAGACGGCTTTAAACGTTCGCCCTTCAAGCATACCGCCGCCATGGTCGAAAATCAGCGATTGCAGGGTCGTGCCCATCGGCAGTTCGTACAAACCCGGATTCAATACGTCGCCGGAAAGCGAGTAGAGTTTCGTGCCTGCGGCATCGCCCAAACCCAGCGATTTGTACCATTCCGCGCCTTTGGCAAGGATTTGCGGGATGTTGGCGAAGGTTTCGGTGTTGTTGATTAAGGTCGGCTCGCCCTCTACGCCGCTTTCGGCGGGGAACGGCGGCTTGCGGCGCGGGAACGGGAAACCGCCTTCCAACCATGAAATCACGGCGGTTTCTTCGCCGCCGATGTAGCGGCCTGAAGTTTCGACCAATTTCAGGTCTAAAGGTTTGCCCAGATAGTTTTCGATGCGGATGAACAAATCGCTTTTTTTCCATTGCTCGATGGCGGGCACGATGGCGGCGATGGATTCGGTCTGGTGCGGGTTGACATACATAATCGCTTTGTTGGCGCGGCAGGCGACGGCGGCAATCAGGACGCCTTCGATGACTTGGTGCGGCGTTTTCGCCAACAACACGCGGTCTTTGAACGTACCCGGTTCGTCTTCGTTGGCATTACAGACGACGTATTTGTCGCCGTGTTTGCTTTGTGCGGCAACGGCCGCCTCCCATTTGCGCCAGGTCGGGAAACCTGCGCCGCCCATGCCGCAGAGGTTGGCGTCTTGCAGCTTGGAAACGATGCTTTGAGGATCGGCAAGCGCCGCCAGCAGGCCTTCGCCGCCGCCGACTTTGCGCCACGCGGCCAAATCCGCGCCGACTTGGCGGGACGGGTGCAGTAAGTTTTGATTGGCTTGGTTCATGATTGTTGCTCCTGCAAACCGGCGTGTCCGCGCAAATCGAATTTGCCGTAGTCGGGATATAAAACGGGGGCTTTGATGTCGCTGGTCAGTCCGGCGCGGGTCATTTCGCGTTGCAGATCGTGGACGTGTCCGACACCGCCGCGCACTTTTTTCAGCGGCAGACCGCAACCAGCGGCGGCTTTACCCGCGCGGCGGCCGAAGCTGATGATGTCCAAAAGCGCGTTGCCCATCAGGCGGTTGCGGCCGTGGATGCCGCCGGTTACTTCGCCGGCGCAATAGAGGCCTTCGACGCAGGTCGCGCCGTCGCCGTTGATTTCGACGCCGCCGTTTTGGTAGTGCAGGGTCGGATGAATCATTACAGGCTCGACGGCGGGGTCGATGCCGCATTTATGGGCAACGTGGCCGAGCGTAACCAAACGGTTCAACACATCAGGATCGTTTTCAATCAGGCGCGGGGTGTCGAGGAAAACGCCGACCTGTCCGTCGCGCACCACGCCGCGGCCTTCGCGGCACTCGCGCAAGATGGCAGCGGCAACGACGTCGCGCGGCTGTAATTCGTCAACGAAACGTTCGCCCAAACCGTTGACCAGTTTGGTGCCTGCGGAACGGACGGCTTCGGAAATCAGCGCGCCCGCCAAGTGCGGCGGATGGGCGACGCCGGTCGGATGGTATTGGAAGGAATCGATGTCGCACAGTTTCGCGCCGATACGGTATGCCATCACCAAACCGTCGGCGGTTGCGCCGTAGTGGTTGGAAGTGGCGAAACCCTGCAAATGCAACCGTCCGCTGCCGCCGGTTGCCAAGACCACGGCTTTGGCGTGAACCAGTACCAAAGAGCGTTTTTCCAAATCGTACAAAATCGCGCCGACACAGCGGCCGTGTTCGTCCGACAATAATTCGATGGCGGGGTGGCGGTTGAGCTGGGTAATATTTTCGTCAAGTTCGACCGCCTCGCGCAGTACGCGCATCATTTCGAGGCCGGTAAAGTCGCGGTAGCTCAGGATGCGCGGCACGGTCGTACCGCCTGCACGTTTGCGGCTCAACATGCCGTTGCTGTCCGCGCCTTTGGCAAGGTCGAAAGTCATGCCCAAGCCGATCAGCCAGCGGATGGCGGACGGCGCGTCGGTAACCATTTGCGCCACCAATTCTTTTTTACCCGCGTTGTGGCCGCCTTTGATGGTGTCGTCAAAGTGCTGCTGCAAGCTGTCTTCCGCGCCGACAGCCGCCTGAATGCCGCCTTCGGCCATCACGGTATTGCTGTCGCCGATACGCAGCTTGTTCGCCATGATGACGCGTGCGCCGGCTTCAGTCGCAGACAATGCTGCCGCCGCACCTGCACCGCCGCCGCCGATCACCAAGACGTCGGTGTTCAAGTGTTCCGCGCCCGACAAATCATAGTCGTCAATCAGGGGATGGCTGATCAGCAGTTTCGCCAAATCAGGATGGCAGTAATCGCCCGTGTTCGGGCCGATGGGCAGTTTGACGCGCGCATTGGCCTGATAGTCGGGGTGGAACTGACTCAACAATTCGTTTTTTTCCGGCAAGTCGCCGCGCAGTTCCAATGAGGAAGCGCGCAGGTTGGCAAGGGCGGTTTCGTAGTCTATGCCTTGGATTTCGTTCGCCATCACATTGCCTCCTCTTCAAATTCGACTTTCATTTTGCCGCTGTCGATTTCACGCAGGCGGCGCATCAAATCCACCGGACGCAGCGTGCGCGCCGCTTTCATGCGGCGGGCGAACAGGCCCAAGTGGTTCGGACGGATGTGTTCGGGGCAGGAAAGGGTGCAGAGGTTGCACATCACGCATTGATCGAAGGTCAGCGCAGCCGCGCCGAAATCGCCGGATACCACCTGCGCCACGCCGTTTTCCACTTCCAAACCTTTGGGGCAGGCGCGGTTGCAGCCGCCGCAATGACGGCAGTTTTGCGCTTCGGGGAAGGCTTTGGCGGTGTTGTCCAGCCAGTTCCAGCCGTCGCCGACCTCGCTCACGTCGTAATACTGGATATGCTCGGGGATAAAGTAGTCCAAGAAGCTGACCTGCATCCCTTCTTCGACTTTGGTTTCACACGCCAACGCAGTCGTTACCTCGCGCTCGCCTTCCTTGCGGATCATGCAGCGGCACGAACCGCACACGCCTTGCCCCATGCAGCCGACGTTGGCGGTAATCGCGCTGCCGGAACGGGCGTAGGCCTGAATGATTGACGAGTCGGCGGAGGCTTTGACCTCGTGGCCGTCTATGGTCAGGGTTAACAAGTTTTCACTCATGGTAGTGTCCTGTGGAATGGGATAGGAGAAATCGGATGTTTGTATTTTTATTACAAATTTTCAAAATGCAGATATTTTTCAGGAAACGTCTTATAAATCAACGTCTGACTGTCTTTTATTAGTGTATCAGAATTTGGGTTTTTTGATGATGGCGGAGTCGTAAAGGCAGGGTGGGGGTGGATTGTGAACAAAAAACAGCGGTTTTCAGACGGCCTTTGTGCCATCTTGTTATTTTGTAAGATAAAATAAACTTACGATAAAGGAATAACTGCTAAAAACCGTTTTGAAATACGAGTAAATATCATTATTAAGTGTTTGATATAAAAGCATATATCTATGTATTTATTGGATAAATTTGCAAAGTGTAAGCAAATGCAAATGTTGTTATAAAATTTCATAAAAACAGCTAAGTTTGACTTCCGTCAAAAATCATCGTGGGTAGAATGACACGGCTTTTACATTTGTGTATGGTTGAAAAAAGAAAGACAGGTCGTCTGAAAAGTAATTGTTTCTTTTTAAATTCATGTTATTAGTAGGGTTCATTACGGCGGTGAATCCAGCCTTTTCAGACGACCCTTTGGAATTTGAGTGGACAGATCAATTGTAGTTTTATTTCTACCGGTAAATATTGCCGACAATACCCGTTATCATCATCCGAGTGAAATGATAGGTTATTAAGTTTTATGAAAATCAATAAATTATAAAAATCATATTGTCGCCTCATATCGATTGACAGCACTATTACACCGATTAAGGTCGTCTGAAAAACGGCCTCTATAAAAAAGCTAACAAACCCTCCCTACCATATGAAAAGGAACACAATCATGACTGTCATCAAGCAAGAAGACTTTATCCAAAGTATCTGCGATGCCTTCCAATTCATCAGCTATTACCATCCGAAAGACTACATCGACGCGCTCTATAAGGCGTGGCAGAAGGAAGAAAATCCCGCCGCCAAAGACGCGATGACGCAGATTTTGGTCAACAGCCGTATGTGTGCGGAAAACAACCGACCCATCTGCCAAGATACCGGTATCGCAACCGTCTTTCTCAAAGTCGGCATGAACGTCCAATGGGATGCAGACATGAGCGTGGAAGAAATGGTTAACGAAGGCGTACGCCGCGCCTACACTTGGGAAGGCAACACCCTGCGCGCTTCCGTCCTCGCCGATCCAGCCGGCAAACGTCAAAACACCAAAGACAATACCCCTGCTGTCATCCACATGAGCATCGTACCGGGCGACAAAGTCGAAGTAACCTGCGCGGCAAAAGGCGGCGGCTCTGAAAACAAATCTAAACTCGCCATGCTCAATCCTTCCGACAACATCGTCGATTGGGTATTGAAAACCATCCCGACCATGGGCGCGGGCTGGTGTCCTCCCGGCATCTTGGGCATCGGCATCGGCGGTACGCCCGAAAAAGCCGTGCTGATGGCAAAAGAATCACTGATGAGCCACATCGACATTCAAGAGTTGCAGGAAAAAGCCGCGTCCGGTGCAGAATTGTCCACTACAGAAGCCCTGCGCCTCGAGCTCTTTGAAAAAGTCAACGCGCTGGGCATCGGCGCACAAGGTTTGGGCGGACTGACCACCGTGTTGGACGTCAAAATCCTCGATTACCCGACCCATGCCGCTTCCAAACCGATTGCCATGATTCCGAACTGTGCCGCCACCCGCCACGTCGAGTTCGAATTGGACGGCTCAGGCCCGGTCGAACTGACCCCGCCGCGCGTCGAAGACTGGCCCGATTTGACTTACAGCCCCGACAACGGCAAACGCATTGATGTCGATAAACTGACCAAAGAAGAAGTCGCCAGCTGGAAAACCGGCGATGTATTGCTGCTGAATGGCAAAATCCTCACCGGCCGCGATGCCGCGCACAAACGCCTCGTCGATATGCTCGACAAAGGCGAAGAATTGCCCGTCGATTTCACCAACCGCCTGATTTACTACGTCGGCCCCGTCGATCCGGTCGGCGATGAAGTCGTCGGTCCCGCAGGTCCGACCACCGCCACCCGTATGGACAAATTCACCCGCCAAATGCTCGAACAAACAGGCCTTTTGGGCATGATCGGCAAATCCGAGCGCGGCGCAGCCACCTGCGAAGCCATCGCCGACAACAAAGCCGTGTACCTCATGGCAGTCGGCGGCGCGGCATACCTCGTGGCAAAAGCCATCAAATCTTCCAAAGTATTGGCGTTCCCCGAATTGGGTATGGAAGCGGTTTACGAATTTGAAGTAAAAGACATGCCCGTAACCGTCGCCGTGGACAGCAAGGGCGAATCCATCCACGCCACCGCCCCGCGCCAATGGCAGGCAAAAATCGGCATCATCCCCGTCGAGCCTTAATGTCTTGATGTCTTGATGCCAGGTTGAAAAAGGTCGTCTGAAAACTTGAAACAGGGTTTTCAGACGACCTTTAATTTGTTTGGAAACATTACGATTGCAAGGGTAGAGGAATGAACGGCAAAGCAATATGGCGGACAAGTCTTGATAAAGAACAAGCATCGCCCCGCCCCGACTGCAGAAGCAGCCGAAATATGTTATAAATAGCCCCTTCTACCTACCTCAAATTGGAGCATACGACATGGAATTGGTATTTATCCGCCACGGACAAAGCGAATGGAACGCGAAAAACCTGTTTACAGGCTGGCGCGACGTGAAACTGAGCGAGCAGGGGCTTGCCGAAGCCGCCACCGCTGGTAAAAAACTGAAGGAAAACGGCTACGAGTTCGACATCGCCTTCACTTCCGTCCTGACCCGCGCGATTAAAACCTGCAACATCGTTTTGGAAGAATCCGACCAACTGTTCGTGCCGCAAATCAAAAGCTGGAGGCTGAACGAACGCCACTACGGCCAACTGCAAGGTTTGGACAAAAAACAGACCGCCGAAAAATACGGCGACGAGCAAGTCCACATCTGGCGCCGCAGCTACGACACCCTGCCGCCGCTGCTCGACCCGAAAGACCCGTTCTCCGCGCATAACGACCGCCGCTATGCCAACCTGCCCGCCGATGTCGTACCTGACGGCGAAAATTTGAAAGTTACTTTGGAGCGCGTATTGCCGTTCTGGGAAGACCAAATCGCCCCCGCGCTTCTGAGCGGCAAACGCGTTTTGGTCGCCGCACACGGCAACTCACTGCGCGCTTTGGCAAAACACATTGAAGGCATTTCCGACGAAGACATCATGGGCTTGGAAATCCCGACCGGTCAGCCGCTGGTGTACAAATTGGACGATAATTTGAAAGTGGTTGAAAAATTCTATCTGTAAGCTTTTGCGGATAAGGTAAAAGGTCGTCTGAAAACTCGGATTCGGGTTTTCAGACGACCTTTTGATTGTGAGAAACGCTGGAAATATAAAGTTTGAGGGAGCTAAAGGCAAAAAACAGCCCGGTCAAAAATGACCGGGCTGTTGAATTTTTGGTCGGAGTGAAAGGATTCGAACCTTCGACCCCTTGCACCCCATGCAAGTGCGCTACCAGACTGCGCCACACTCCGACTTGAGAAGTTTGGGATTATAGTTTTCTTGTCCGGCTTTGGCAAGCGTAAGGCAGGGCGGTTTGGGCTATCTGTTTGAAGCGGCTTTAAATTTGTTTGACGTAAGATCGGGTAGAGCAGACGGGATGTTTTGTTCTTCAC
>JUNU01000419.1 GCA_001067655.1 Neisseria lactamica | reverse complement strand
GATTGGTCAAAAGTTTACCCGGGTTGCCCGTCCGCAGACCAACGGTAAGGCGGAGCGGGTTATCCGTACCCTGATGGAGATGTGGCATGAGAAACAGTCGTTTGAGAGTCCGGAACATCGGCAAAAGGAGTTGTGCCGCTTTGTTAATTTTTATAACACTGTGAAGCCACACCGCAGTTTGAACGGCGATACGCCGTTTGAGGTTTTGCAGGCTTACTTTTCTCAACCTGTGGTGTAAACAATGCGGTTATTTTCTACATAAAGAATGAAGGAAGCGGATTGGAAACGGCTTGATGGCGGAATCCCAATATATTGAATATGGAATTGATATTTTGATTTTAATGGGATTTTTAGCTTATCGGCTTGATGGGGAATTAAATATAAACCGGCATGGTTTTATGTTGTTTAAACCTGAAGAAAGCGATTGTTTAGTGTGAAAACATCTAAACAATCGCTTTCATGTTATAGGCACTCTTTTCAGGTTTCTGATTGAAATTGAACCCGTGCAAAAGTTTTCCTGTTTGAATACGCGTAGAACACTTACTGGGCGGTAAAGGTCGTCTGAAAAGTCTGTCCGCCTATGGTGATGTCGGCGATGTAGTCGCGTCTGCCTTCGACGCAGACGGGCAGGTGGATTTGGCGCGCTTGCCAAGTGCGCGGGGATTGTTGTTGGAGCATATAGCGGTTGAAGCCCATGTCCATGTCTTTCATGCTGAAGCTGATGCTGACTTGTTGTGTTTCGGCCGGGGTGTTTTCGACGGTGATGTCGAAGGCGGAGCGGTGGCTGATAGGGGTGGAGCGGACGTGCGAGCCGTCGGGCAGGGTGCAGCCTTTGATGAGGTCGCACTCGGCGGCGCGGGCTTGGGGCTGTTGTTTCTGCCACCAGTCCAGCAGCAGGAGTTTGGCGGCGGCGAAGAGGATGAGGAGGACGCCTGCGAGGAGGAGTTTGCGGTTTTTGTCCATTTCAGACGACCTCGGTGTCGTTGTCGGTCAGGACGGCGTGTGCGCCTGTCGAGAGCCAGCGGTCGCGGTAGCTTGAAACCAGTGTTTCGGGCGCGGCGACAACCAGCGGAACGGATACGCCTTGTTCTAATATTTCAAGCACTTGCCGTGCGCTTGCTTCGTGGTTGACTTGCCAAACGACGACGTCGGCATCTTGCACGCGTTGCCATTGTTCGCGGGTGTGTACCGACACCCAAACGCTTTGAGCTTGGGGCAGCTTGCCGAGCTTGCGCAGTTCGGTTTCTGAGATGAGGATGTTGGCGTGGTGCGGTTCGGCTAGGGAGTAGGGCGCGACGCGGTATTCGCCGGTGCTGTTTTGTCCGTACAAACCGGTTTTCAGACGACCTTGAAGCCGGCGTGGGACGGAAAGGGCGCGCAGCAGCGGACCGTTGGCAGGCAGCATGGGGGCGACGTTGAAATCGCCCGCTTTTTGCCACGACCATGCTTGTCCTTCGCGGGATTGGGGTTCGCCTGTCCATTGGTCGGGGTTTACCCATAGGAATTTCAGGCAGACGCGGGCGTGTTCGTAGGAATGGATTTTGGTCAGCCAAGGCGTGGCGGCTAGGATGCGGATGCCGAGTTCTTCTTCAAACTCGCGTTGCAGGGCTTGGAAGTCGGTTTCGCCCGCTTCGACTTTGCCACCGGCAAATTCCCAATATCCGGCATAGGGTTTGCCTTCGGGGCGGGAACTGAGCAGGTAGTCGCCGTCTTGGTTGAGCAGGATGCCGGCAACGACGCGGATAAGGGGGCGGGTGTCTTGGGTCATGGGGATAGGGAGAAGGGTCGTCTGAAAATTCGGAAAGGTCGGATTTGGGAATCCGACCTGCCAATGGGTGCTGTCTTATTTTTCGGCAACGACAAATGCCAACACGGTGTCTTCTTCGTCGCTCATGCTGAGGCTGATGCGGCTGATGCCTTGTTCTTCCAGCCATTTGGACAGGGTGGGGGCGTAGAAGAATTCGGGTTTGCCCAATGCGTCATGCCCGATGCCGATGTTGCGGAAGGAAACCGCGCCGCGTATGCCCGTGCCGACGGCTTTGGCGAAGGCTTCTTTGGCGGCGAAGCGTTTGGCAAGGTAGTTGACGGGTTTGCCCGCTTGCGGGAATTCGAGCAGCTCTTCGGGGGTGAGGATGCGCTCGGCAAACGCCTGTCCGAATTTTTTGCTCAGGCGGATGATGCGTTTGAGGGAAACGATGTCTGTGCCTATGCCGTAAATCATGCGGTGGTCTCCTTGTTGAGAGAAGGTCGTCTGAAAAGGTGGTGTCGCCTATCAAGGCAGCATTCTTGCCCTGAACATGATTTCCTTCATCTGGCGGACGGCTTCGGGCAGGCCGAGGAAGAGGGCTTGGGCAATCAGCGAATGCCCGATGTTCAGCTCGCGGATGGCGAGGATTTGGGCGATGGGGGTAACGTTGTGTATGGTCAGGCCGTGTCCGGCGTTGACGACCAAGCCCAAATCGCTGGCAAAATGCGCGCCGTTTTGCAGACGCTCGAATTGCTTGATTTGTTCGGCGTGGCTGTGTGCATCGGCGTATGCGCCGGTGTGCAGCTCGATAACGGGCGCGCCGACATCATAGGCGGCTTGGATTTGCTCGTTGTCGGCATCGATAAAGAGCGAAACGCGGATGCCCGCGTTGGTCAGGATTTTGGTGAACTCGGCGATTTTTTCCTGTTGCGCCAATACGTCCAAACCGCCTTCGGTCGTGATTTCCTGACGTTTTTCAGGCACGATGCACACGTCTTCCGGCATGACTTTGAGCGCGTTTTCCAGCATTTCTTCCGTCAACGCCATTTCAAGGTTCAGGCGCGTGCGGATGGCGTTTTTGACGGCGAACACGTCCGCGTCTTTGATGTGGCGGCGGTCTTCGCGCAGGTGCATGGTAATCAAATCCGCACCGTGTGTTTCCGCGACCAATGCCGCTTCCACAGGGCTGGGATAGGTCGTGCCGCGGGCGTTGCGGACGGTGGCGATGTGGTCGATGTTTACACCTAAGAGCATGATGTGTCCTTTCTTTGGATTTTCAGACGACCTGCCGTTGGAAAAGGTCGTCTGAAAAAGTTAAACGCCGAAACTGAATTGCTGGAGCTGTTGCAAAATCTGTCTGGATTTAATGCCTTCGGGCAGGAGGTTGTCAATCAGCAGGCGCGTGATTTTTAAAGATTGCCCGAGGCTTTCGGGGTAGGTGAAATCGCCTTCGCGCAGCTGGATTAAGATGTCGCCGCCGACTGCCACGCCATGATTGCGCGGATTGAATCGTTCGGCTTCTTCGATGGGGACGACCGCGTTTTCAGGCGTCAGCCAGTAGGTTTCTTCGGCGCTGATTGCTTCGCCGTTGCCATCGTGGAACAAATCGGGCGCGAATCCCAAGCGGTTGAGTAAAGTCCATTCAAAGCGTCGCAGCGCGGCGGTATGGCCGCTTTCGCCGCATACCGCCCGCATCACTGCTTCCAGCGCGTCGTAAAGTTCGGGTATCGGGTCTTCGCGGGTTGTCAGTTTGAGCATCAATTCGTTGATATATAAACCGCTGAACAAAGCCCTGCCTTGCGGCTGCGGCCAGCCGCCTATCCACTCCGCGCGGTGCAGCGTTTTCAACTCTTGCGAACCGTACCAAGAGGCGCTGACCGGCACAAACGGGACCAACACCCCGCGCAACTCACTCTGCCGCTTGCGCGCACTTCTCGCCAGCAAAGCCACGCGCCCGTAACGGCGGCTGAACACCTCCACCCACAAACTGCTCTCGCGCCAAGGGGCGGAAGCAAGCAGGAAGACGGGTTCGTGGTTGATGCGCTGGTTGGTCATGGGCGGTTGGTCGGGAGTGTGGAAGGGGTGGGTTATGGTGTGGTGCATTTTACCAAAGCGGGTAGGAGGTCGTCTGAAAATATTTTTGTTGTTTAGAATGCTTTGAATATCAAGAGGAAAAGGGTAAGGTAAAATCAATCGATGGGTCTGGTGGATTTGTATAGTGGATTAACTTTAAACCAGTACGGCGTTGCCTCGCCTTAGCTCAAA
>JUNU01000048.1 GCA_001067655.1 Neisseria lactamica | reverse complement strand
TGAGCTAAGGCGAGGCAACGCCGTACTGGTTTAAAGTTAATCCACTATATTATTGCGTTTCAGACGACCTCCCCTCCCATCCAACCAAAGGAAACCAGCATGAAAAAATTCATCTTCCTCACCACCGCCCTCCTGCTCCTCAACGCCTGCGCCTCCCAATCCGGACAAGGCAGTTCTGCACAAGTCTATGGCGAAATCAAAGGCGGCGTAGAAAGCAGCCACGTCCACTAAAGCGGGCGGAACGGCAGGCATTGCCCACGCAGAAGATGCCGCCCCATTCCCCTAAAATCCGCATGACGAACATCGTGCCATAAAATCAAAAGGTCGTCTGAAACTTGGTTTACCCGGTTTTCAGACGACCTTTTCTATTGGACTGAAGACAAATGTTTGGACGGCAGTCATTCCCGCGCCAAACAGGAAAAGGACAAGGCTGATGTTGCGACAACGTCGTCTGAAACGGCTTACGGACAGCACCCACGTTTCTATTCAAACCTATTCGCCGCTACGGCTTTCAGCCCTTAATCCTGCCTGTCGGTACGGTTTCTCCCAATCAGCGGATAATCCCGCGCGTGGATTGGGCGAAGAAGTTTTTAAACACCGCCAACTCGGCTTGCGTTTCGGCGCGACGAAGGATGTCGGCTTTGGCTTCTTCAAACGGGATGCCGCGGTGGTAGATGGTTTTATACACATCTTTGACGGCGGCGATTTGCTCGGCGGTGAAGCCGTTGCGGCGCATGCCTTCGCTGTTGATGCCTGCGGGTTCGGCGCGGTAGCCTGCCGCCATGAAATAAGGCGGTACGTCTTTGTGTACGCCTGCGGCGAAGGCGGTCATGGAGTAATCGCCGATTTGGCAGAACTGGAACACCAGCGTGTAGCCGCCCAAGACGACGTAGTCGCCGATGGTAACGTGTCCGGCGAGGGAGGCGTTGTTGGCGAAGATGGTGTGGTTGCCGATGACGCAGTCGTGTGCGAGGTGGCAATACGCCATAATCCAGTTGTCGTCGCCGACGCGGGTTTCGCCGATGCCGGTTACCGTGCCGAGGTTGAAAGTGGTGAATTCGCGGATGGTGTTGCCGTTGCCGATAATCAGCTTGGTCGGCTCGTCGCGGTATTTTTTGTCCTGCGGGATTTCGCCGAGGCTGGCAAATTGGAAAATACGGTTGTTTTCGCCGATGGTGGTGTGTCCGTTGATGACGGTATGCGGACCGATTTCGGTGTTCGCGCCGATTTGGACGTTGGGGCCGATGACGGTGTACGCGCCGACTTTGACACTGGAGTCAAGTTCGGCTTTGGGGTCAATAACGGCGGTCGGGTGGATGAGGGTCATGTTTTTCCTTTCCTGTCGTGTTGCCGCGAAGATGCGCGACGGCAACAGGTCGTCTGAAACTTTCAGACGACCTTTTTCTGAACACTCAAACCACGCGTTTGGCACACATGATGATGGCTTCGACGGCGACTTGTCCGTCCACTTTGGCGACGGCGCTGAATTTGCCGATGCCGCGTTTGTTGGTCAGCAGCTCGACTTCGAAAACGAGTTGGTCGCCGGGGATGACTTGGCGTTTGAAGCGGGCTTCGTCTATGCCGGCGAAGAAGAAGAATTCGTTTTCTTTGCGACCGCCTTCGCTGAGGATGGCGAGTGTGCCGCAGGCTTGCGCCATGGCTTCGATGATGAGTACGCCGGGCATGACGGGCAGGTCGGGGAAATGGCCTTGGAACTGCGGCTCGTTCATGGTGACGTTTTTAATTGCGGTCAGGGTTTTCATGGACTCGAAGGCGGTGATGCGGTCGAGTTGCAAAAACGGATAGCGGTGGGGAATGAGTTTTTGGATGTCTTTGGCTTCGATGGGGAGTTGTACGTCCATGTTCGTCGTATTCCTTGGTATTTCGGGGTTGGCTGGGCGGTTTCATCGCGGGGGCTTTAAAACGGCAGGCTTTGCCGCTTTGTCGGGATTTAAAGCGCATCCGCCATGTAAACCGATTGTGGGATTATTCGTCTTTTTCGCTGTCGCTCAGACGGTTTTCCAATGTTTTGAGGCGTTTGTTCATTTCGCTTAAGCGGTGGATGTAAACGGCGTTGCGCGCCCATTCTTTATGGGTGGACATTGGGAAGATGCCGGCGAGGTGTTTGCCGCTTTCGGTAATGCTGTGGGTCACGGATGTGCCGCCGCCGATGGTGGTTTTGTCGGCAATTTCGATGTGTCCGACCGTACCGACGCCGCCGCCGATGATGCAGTAGCTGCCGATGGTAACGCTGCCTGAGATGCCGGTTTTGGCGGCGATGACGGTGTGCGAACCGATTTTGCAGTTGTGTCCGATTTGGACTTGGTTGTCGATTTTGGTGCCGTTGCCGACGGTGGTGTCGCTCATCGCGCCGCGGTCGATGTTGGTGTTCGAACCGATTTCTACGTCGTCGCCCAGCGTTACCGCGCCGGTTTGCGGGATTTTAAACCATGAATCGCCGGCGAAGGCGAGTCCGAATCCGTCCGCGCCGATGACTGCGCCGCTGTGGATTTCGACGCGGTTGCCCAGTGTACAGCCGTAATAAACGACGGCGTTGGGATGCAGGACGACTTCGTCGCCCAGTTTGCAATCGTGCTGGACAACGGCGTTTGCCAAGATGCGGCAGCCTTCACCGAGTACGGTGTTCGCGCCGATGTAGGCGTTTGCGCCGATTTCGCAGCTGGCAGGAACGGTCGCACTTTCTTCGACGACGGCGGTTGGATGGATGCCGCCGCGCGCTTTGACGATGGGTGAAAACAGGCGGGCGACTTTGGCGAAATAGAGATAGGGGTCGTCGGCGACAATCAGGTTGCGCCCTTCAAATTCGTCCACTGCTTTGGCAGAAACGATGACCGCACCCGCGCTGCTGTCGTGGACTTCGGCTTTGTATTTCGGATTGGCGAGGAAGCTGATGTGTTCCGCCTGCGCGTCTGCGAGCGGGCGCACGGCGGCGACGGAAATGTCCTTGCCGCGCCATTCGCCGCCAAGCTGCGCTGTGATTTGGGACAGGGTGTAGGTTTTTGAAGTCATGATGTTTCGTAAGCTTTGAGATGAGGTCGTCTGAAAAGGGACGGCGGGAGCAGTCGGACAGAACGGTTTGCCTAAAACGTATGCCGGCAGGAGTGATAAGACAGGTAATTATATCGTTTATTGGATTTTCAGACGACCCTTCGAGTGAAAGAGGTCGTCTGAAAACAGGTTTGCTGTATCTCGTTCAGCCTTCCGATTAACGTGTATTCAGGGCTTTAATCACTCTGTCGGTAATGTCGTAACGCGCGTTGACGTAAATCACGTCCTGCAAAATCACATCGTAGCCTTCGCGTTTGGCAAGATCGACGATGATGCGGTTGGCGTTTTGCTGGAGGGCGGCAAATTCTTCGTTACGGCGCAGATTGTAGTCTTCTGCCAGCTCCGCCTGTTTCTTGCGGAACTGCTGAACCAGCTCGCCCCAGCGTTTTGCCGCAGCTTCACGCTCTTTGCCCTGCAATTTGCCTTCGGTCAGGGATTTTTCGAGCTTTTCACCTTCTTGCTGCAATTTCTGCAAAGCGTCCTGACGACCGCGGAATTCTTTTTCCAAGGTCGTCTGAATGCGTTGCGCCTGCTTGGACTCAAGATAAACGCGCTCGGTATTGATAAAGCCGATTTTCTGTACGGCTTCCGCCGCCACAGCTTGGTTCATCAACCCGAAGCCCAATAAAGCCGCGCCGCCGAGGCGGAAGGCGTTGGCAATGATGTTCATCTGGATTTCCTTGATTTTGTATCCCGCCCATCAGCGGGATGACGGTTTGTTTTTTAAAAAGAGGCAGAATGCCCTGCCCCTTTTCCTTCAGGTCGTCTGAAAACGTTTATCTACATAAGGATTTCGGTTTTCAGACGACCTTTTTCTGCCTACGTCAGAATGTGGTACCCAATTGGAACTGGAAGCGTTGGATTTCGTCGCTGTCTTTTTTCTTCAGCGGGTAGGCGTAGCTGAACTTCATCGGACCCAACGGCGAGAGCCAGGTTACTGCCGCACCGGCGGAGTAGCGCAACTCTTCCTTGAAGGTCGATTTGTGGGTCTTGCCTAAGCCGTATGGGTTTTGCGCGGCATTGTTGGTGTAGTAGGTATTGCTGCTGCTGTCGTTATACGTTTTACCGTCCCATACGCTGCCCGCGTCGGCAAAGAGGCTCAGACGGACGGAGCGGGAATCTTTGATGCCCGGCATCGGGAACAGCAACTCGGCGGAAACGTTGGCTTTTTTGTTGCCGCCGTAGCTGATTTTCTCGCCGTATTCATCATAGACTTTCGGACCCAGCGTACCGCTCTCGTAACCGCGCACGGAGCCTAAGCCGCCGCCGTAGAAGTTTTCAAAGAACGGCATGGTTTTGGTTTTGCCGTAGCCGTTGCCGACGCCTACTTCGCCGCCGAGCATCAGGGTAAAGTCTTTGGTCAGCGGGAAGAACCAAGTTTGGTTGTGGGTCAGCGTGTAGTATTGCAGGTCGCTGCCCGGCAGGGCGATTTCGCCGTTGATGCCGGTCATGTAACCGCGGGTCGGCCACAATGCGCTGTCGGTTTTATTGCGTCCCCAACCAATCGTACCTTTGTACAGCCAGCCTTTGAAGCTGCCCACGCCGCCCGTGCCTTTACCGTATTGGTTGATAAAGTCGGCATAACGTTTAGGCGCGCCTTTGTAGGTATTCACGGTCAGGTGTTCCGCCGCCAGACCCAAATTGACGCGGTCGTATTCGGTCACGGGGATACCCATGCGCACGCCGCCGCCTGCGGTGGTGGTTTTATATTGTTTCGCGCTGGAAGAGGCTTTACGCGGGTCGTAAGACTTGCCGTAAATATCGTAACCGAGGCTCACGCCGTCGGGTGTGAAATACGGATCGGTAAACGACAGCGAGCCGTTCAGCGTGGTTTTGCTTCGTGAAGCGCGCAGGGAAACGGATTTACCCGTACCGAACAGATTGTCTTGGGAAACGCCCACAGACATGACCAAGCCGGTATCCTGAACCCAGCCCGCACTCATATCCAAAGAGCCGGTAGAACGTTCGTTCACGCTCATGTTCAAATCGACTTGGTCGGGCGTATTGGCAACTGGTACGGCATCGAATTGTACGTTGTCGAAGTAGCCCAGCAGCTCGACACGCTCTTTGGAACGTTGCAGCTTGGAAGTGTCGTAAGGTGCGGATTCCATCTGACGCAATTCGCGGCGCACGACTTCGTCACGGGTTTTGTTGTTGCCGGTGATGTTGATTTCGTTCACATAGATTTTTCGGCCGGGTTCGACATTCAGGACGAAATCGACAGTTTGAGTCTCGGCATTGGGAACAGGCTGAACGTTGACTTCGCTGAACGCGTAGCCTGCCGTACCCATGCGGTTTTGAATGGCTTCGAGCGATTTGACCATTTGGGCGCGTTCGTACCATTTGCCCTTTTTCATGGTCAGCAGTTTTTGCAGCTCTTCTTTCGGCACTTCGCGGGTATCGCCTTCTATGCGCACGTCGCCCCAACGGAAGCGTTCGCCCTCGTCAACCGTGATTTTGATGGTTTGCTTGGTTTTGTCTTCGTTGGTCTGGATGTCGGTATCCAGAATGCGGAAATTGAAGTAGCCGTTGTTTTGGTAGAACTCGCTGACGCGCTCCATGTCTTGCGAGAATTTCTGCTCGTTAAACTGGTTGCTCTTGGTCAGCCAAGTCCACATGCCGCCTTCGCTCAAAGACATTTGTTTCATGAGCTTGCGGTCGGAATAGACTTTGTTGCCTTCAAATTCGATGTCGGTAATCTTGGTGGTTTTACCCTCATCGATGGCGATGTCGATGGAAACGCGGTTACGCGCGAGTTTGGTGACGGTCGGCGTGATTTGGACCGACTGTTTGCCGCGGCTTTTGTATTCTTCCTTCAGGCTGGCGACAGACTGACTCAGCGTGGCCGGATTGAAGTATTGGGATTGCGCCAAACCGAAGGATTCAAGGTTTTTCTTGATTACATCGTTTTGCAGCATTTTCGCGCCGGTGATGTTCAGCGTGCTGATGGTCGGGCGTTCGATAACGGTCAGCAAGACCTGATTGCCCATGGTCTCTACGCGGACATCGTCAAAAAAACCGGTCGCATACAGACTTTTGATGATTTCTTCGCTGCGTGCGTCGCTGAATTGGTCGCCGACTTTGACGGGCAGGTAGTTGAAGACCGTACTCGGTTCGGTGCGCTGCAAACCTTCGACGCGGATGTCTTGAATGGTGAAGTCGGCAAATGCCAAAGGCGACATGCCCAATACCATCAAAGCAGAAGCAATCTGTTTCAATTTCATAAAATTATCCAAACAAACGGTTGATGTCATTAAAGAAAGCCAGTGCCATCATGAACAGCATGGCAGCCAGTCCGAGGCGTAGGCCGATTGCCTGTATGCGCTCGCTCAAGGGCTTTCCGCGTATCCATTCGGCAGTGTAGAACACCAAATGCCCGCCGTCCAATACGGGGATGGGCAACAAGTTCAACACGCCTAAACTAATGCTGACCAACGCGAGGAATTCCAAATAGCTTTGAAATCCCAGCTGTGCCGTTTTTCCGGCGACGTCGGCAATGGTCAGCGGACCTGAAATATGGTTCAGGGAGGCATTGCCTGTAATCAGTTTTCCGAAGAATTTTACCGTCATCCAAGCGTTGTTGACGGTTTTGTCCCAGCCCATCGCAAATGCTTCTGCGACAGACGGCTTATATTCGCGCTTGATTTCTTTTGCCCACGCTTCGTCGCTCTGAGGACCGAAGCCCACCCTGCCGACCAGCGTTCTGTCGGGTTGCTGGATACTGTCGGGACGGATGGTCGTCTGAAAAGTTTGACCATTGCGCTCGTAGCTCAATTCGATTTTCTTGCCCGGACTTTGGCTTACGATTTCCACCCATTGCTGCCAAGACTCGATGTCTTGTCCGTCGGCACTAATCAGCTTGTCGCCTTTTTTCAAACCGGCTTTTTCAGCCGGGCTGTTTTCTGTCATTTTGCCGACGCGGGTGGTGATTTTAAAAGGCGACAACCCGATATAGCCTTGGTTTTTCGCAATTTTACCTGCTTCAGGCGTACCGGCGGCATCGATAATCCGCATGGTTTCTTGCCCCGAGGTCGTCTGAACGGCAACATTTACCTTGCCTGACTCGATGTTCAACACGATTTCTTGCTGGGCTTTTTCCCACTCGCCGACGTTAACGCCGTTAACCGAAATAATTTTGTCTCCGGGCTGAAAACCTGCTTTTGAGGCAATAGTATTTTGCTCGACCATGCCGACATAAGGGCGGATTTCGGTAACGCCGAAGGAAAAACTCAAGCCGTAAAGCAGAACCGCCAGCGCGAGATTGGTCAGCGGGCCTGCGGCGACGATGGCGATGCGTTTGGCGGGATGCTGTTTGTCGAAGGCGTAAGGCAGGTTGGACGGTGCTACTTCACCCTCGCGCGTATCGACCATTTTGACATAGCCGCCCAAGGGGATGGGCGCCAAACACCATTCGGTATCGCCGCGCTTTCTGCTGAAAAACGGTTTGCCGAAGCCGACGGAAAAGCGTACGACTTTGACGCCGCACAATCTGGCGACGATGTAGTGTCCGAACTCGTGCAGGCTGACCAAAATCAGGATGGCGAAAATAAAAGCTAGAAGGGTTTGCAAAAGAATCTCTCTGGTTGGGTATGGGTTGACGTTGTCGATGTTTCAGACGACGTATCAAGGTAGGGGTCGTCTGAAAAGCATTCGCAATGTGTAGAAAATATTATTGGCGTTATTTTGCCGATTATAAAGTCAGTCTGCCGTTTTGTCCGCCACACATGACGGGTGGGCGGGTTTTCAGACGACCTGTCATTTTTTATCGTTGCGGCACGGTTTATCCCAATGCGGCGATAAATTCCTGCGCCTGCCTGCGGGTAATGGCGTCTTGCGCCAGCAGGTTTTCGATGTTGCCGAGGTCGTCTGAAAAGTCTTGTGCGAGACAATGGGCGACGGTTTTGGCAATGTCGGTAAACTTAATCTGCCCGTCTAAG
The DNA here is from genome assembly GCA_001067655.1 of Neisseria lactamica. Lineage (GTDB taxonomy): Bacteria > Pseudomonadota > Gammaproteobacteria > Burkholderiales > Neisseriaceae > Neisseria > Neisseria lactamica_B. Next base: position 1,203 of record JUNU01000048.1, on the reverse strand, counting down.
AAGGCGGCGACGGCGGCTTCGTTGGCGGCGTTCAAGACGCAGGGTGCGGTTCCGCCCGCGTTCATGGCTTCATAGGCAAGCTTCAGACAAGGGAAGCGGTCAAAGTCGGGCTTTTGGAAGGTCAACGCAGACAATGCGTCGAAATCCAGGTCGCCGACACCCGAATCAATACGTTCCGGCAAGCCCAAACAATAAGCGATGGGCGTACGCATATCGGGATTGCCCAGTTGCGCCAGCACGGAGCCGTCGCGGTAGCGCACCATGCTGTGTATCACGGACTGCGGATGGATGACGACTTCGAGTTTATCAGGCGGACAGTTGAACAGCCAATGCGCTTCAATCAACTCCAAACCTTTGTTCATCATGGTGGCGGAATCGACGGAGATTTTGCGCCCCATGCTCCAATTGGGATGTTTGACCGCTTGGGCGGGCGTAATGCTGTCGAATGTGCCTAAATCGGTCGTCAGAAACGGGCCGCCGGAAGCGGTCAGGATAATCGAGCGGATGCCGTGTTCGTTCAGACGACCTGTGTAATCGCGCGGCAAAACTTGAAAAATGGCGTTGTGTTCGCTGTCGATGGGCAACACTGCCGCGCCGTTTGCGCGGGCAGTTTCCATAAACAACGCGCCGGAAACCACCAGCGTCTCTTTGTTCGCCAGATAAATGGTTTTGCCTTTTTGCGCCGCCGCCAGCGCGGAAGGCAGCCCCGCCGCACCGACAATGGCGCACATGACACCGCTGACTTCATTGGCAGACGCAACGTCAACCAATGCCTGCGCGCCGTGTAAAACCTGCGTCGCCGTGCCGTCGCGTTTCAACAGGGCTTCAAGCCGGGCGGCGTGTTCCGCATCGGCAACGACGGCATATTCGGGGCGGAACGTCCGGCATTGAGCCGCCAGTTTCTCAACCTGCTTATGCCCCGCCAGCGCGAATACGCGGAATTTTTCGGGATGGCGCGAAACAACGTCCAGCGTGCTTTCGCCTATGCTGCCGGTACTGCCTAATATGGTCAGGACTTGTGGTGTCATGGTGTGTTCTTTATGTACTGCTTTCGGATTTCAGACGACCTTTGGGCTTGAGGTCGGAAAGGTCGTCTGAAAACGCTTATTCGATATTGTGTTTGATGTGTTCCAACGACTTTTATAGTGGATTAACTTTAAACCAGTACGGCGTTGCCTCGCCTTGTCGTACTATCTGTACTGT
>JUNU01000418.1 GCA_001067655.1 Neisseria lactamica | reverse complement strand
TTTCAGACGACCTTTTTTAATACCGACACATATTTATGTAGATTAAAATAGAACGCACCCCCTGCCGTCATTCCCGCGCAGCGTCGTAGGTCGGATTCTCGAATCCGACATCTTGGATTTTTCAATGCGGTGAAACGCCCCCAAAAGCAGCCTGCACATCGCAAAAGAAAACATAAACCAAATAAGGAGACAAACAATGAATCCCGCCCATTTCCCCAAATTCCTATCGGTTCTGCTGCTTGGCCTTGTCATACCCGTCCACGCGGACATCATACTTTGCGGCGGCATAGGTGGCCATTGCAGCATCACGCATACGGAAGACTGCATTTTATTGAAGGCGGACGGCAGCCGCCAGACCGAACGCTGCACGGTGGGTTCCTCGGTCAGCGGATTTGCAATGCCGGAGCCGGGACAAGTTGTCCATGCTGTCCACACGATTGACTTCGGCAAAAATCCGGCCAGTATTACTTATGATGTCCTAAACAGCACCAAATTTTATGTAGACAACGCATTCCAACGCAGCAGCGGAAAAACGGACGACGGTTATCTCTGCTTCCCCGACACCCGTCCCGATACCGCCATATGCATCAGATCCGCCGCAGCCAACAAAATACCTTTTGCACATTGATCTTTAGGTTTTTGAAAATGCTTAAAAAACCGTTCGGCAGCTGAACAAAGGCCGTCTGAAAACCATTTTTCAGACAGCCTTTTATCGGTAGAAATGGTGCCGGAGAAGGGAATCGAACCCCCGACCTTCGCGTTACGAATGCGCTGCT
>JUNU01000417.1 GCA_001067655.1 Neisseria lactamica | reverse complement strand
CTTGATTTGAGTTTTGGTATTTTTGCCCGACGGGGTGAAAAATACAGTTGCTACTGAAACTGAAAACATGGTCTCAACCAAAATCTAAACCGATCGGCGCATTCCGCCAACGCCCGCCACGCGGGCTTTGTCTGCGAAAATGGTTTTCCAAGTTGGAAAAACGGCAAAACAGGGCAAGGCGGCGGCGGGATTTCAGACGACCTCAGCCCGTTTTGGGTTTATAATTTCCTTTTCCCAACTGATTTTCCCTGTTTACCATGACCGATTTAGAAACCAAACGCCTTGAAACCCAAGCCATGCTTGATAATGCCGAGCTTTTGTTCGACCAAGACCAATGCCGTGCCGCGCTGCAAAAAGTGGCGGACGAGATTACGCGCGACTTGGGGGACAAATATCCGCTCCTGCTGCCTGTAATGGGTGGGGCGGTGGTGTTTACGGGGCAGTTGCTGCCGCTGTTGCGCTTTCCGTTGGACTTTGATTATGTTCATGTTTCCCGTTACGGCGACAAGCTGGCGGGCGGGGCGTTCAACTGGAAACGTATGCCCGACCCTGAGCAGATTCGGGGTCGTCATGTAGTCGTGTTGGACGATATTTTGGACGAGGGACACACGATGTCGGCGATTCAGTCCAAGCTCTTGGAAATGGGGGCGGCGAGCTGCCGTGCGGCTGTGTTTGCCAACAAGTTGATCGACAAGGAAAAACCGACCAAGGCGGATTATGTCGGGCTGGATGTTCCCAACCGCTACGTCTTCGGCTACGGTATGGACGCGGCAGGCTGCTGGCGCAATTTGGGCGAGATTTACGCGCTCAACCAAGGCTGACGCGGAATGAAAAAGGTCGTCTGAAAACCTTTTCAGACGACCTTTGTGCCACCATATCGCGCTATGTGGCGGGTGAACGGACGATACTTTCGCCCACACCGGCCGAATAAAATATCATCAGGGAACACATCATGATCAACCTTTTAATCATTACCCACGAGGCAGTAGGCGAAGCCTACCGCAGCCTGACCCATCATTTCTTCCCCACGGGCATGCCGGAAAACATCCGCATCCTCGGCGTGGAGCCTGACGAAGACCAAACCGACATCATCAACAATGCCATCGCCGCGCTGCAAGAGTTTCCTGAAAACCACGGCGTATTGATTATAACCGACATCTTCGGCGCGACGCCGTGCAACGCCGCCCGCAGGCTGGTTCGTGCGGGCAAATCCGCCATCCTGACCGGACTGAACGCGCCGATGATGATTAAAGCGACCCAATACTCGCCCATGGCGGAAGACCTTGCCGCCTTTACTGAAACGGTCAGGGAAGCCGCCGTCAAAGGCATTTTCGCCATCACTGCCGAACCGGAAGATTTGGTATGCAAACAGCACGCCGAAGCCGTCTAACCCGACCAACACGTTTTCAGACGACCCCGCACACCCGAAAGCCGAACATGCAAAAACAACAAATCGAAATCATCAACAAACTCGGACTCCACGCCCGCGCTTCCAGCAAATTCACCCAAACCGCGTCTCAGTTTCAAAGCGAAGTCTGGGTAACGAAAAACGGAAGCCGCGTCAATGGCAAAAGCATCATGGGCTTAATGATGCTCGCCGCCGCCAAAGGCACGATCATCGAGCTGGAAACCGACGGCTTGGACGAAGCCGCAGCCATGAAGGCATTGACCGACTTAATCAACGACTACTTCGGCGAGGGCGAATAATGAGTATCGTGCTGCACGGTGTCGCCGCGGGCAAAGGCATCGCCATCGGACAAGCCCACCTGATTACACGCGGCACGGCGGAAGTGCCGCAATACGATGTTTCAGACGACCTCATCGATGCCGAAGCCGCCCGTTTCGATGCCGCCATCAAAGCCACGCGCAAAGAGTTGGAACAGTTGCGCAGCGCGATTCCCGAAAACGCGCCGACCGAATTGGGCGCGTTTATTTCGCTGCACCTCATGCTGTTGACCGACGTGACCCTCTCGCGCGAACCCGTCGATATTTTAAAAGAACAAAAAATCAACGCCGAATGGGCATTGAAACAGCAAAGCGACAAGCTCGCCGCCCAGTTTGACAGCATTGAAGACGACTACTTGCGCGAACGCAAACAAGACATGCTGCAAGTCGTCCGCCGCATCCACAACAACCTCGTCGGACAAAGCAACGACCTGAATTTGACCGAAGGTCTGTTTGAAGACACCATCCTGATTGCCCACGACCTCTCGCCCGCCGACACCGTCCTCTTTAAAGAGCAGCGCATCACCGCTTTCGTTACCGACGTCGGCGGCCCGACCAGCCACACCGCCATTCTCGGCCGCAGCCTCGACATCCCTTCCGTCATCGGGCTGCACAACGCCCGCAGGCTCATTACCGAAAACGAAACCGTCATTGTTGACGGCATCAACGGCGTCCTTATCATCGATCCGGACGAAGTCGTCCTCAACGAATACCGCCGCCTCGCCCGCGAATACCGCCTCCACAAGCGCGAACTCAACAAACTCAAAAAAACCGCCGCCACCACCGCCGACGGCATCAACATCGAGTTGCTCGCCAACATCGAATCCGCTGAAGACATCAAAGCCCTGCACAACTTCGGTGCAGACGGCGTCGGACTCTTCCGCAGCGAATTCCTCTATCTCAACCGCGACACCATGCCGTCTGAAGACGAGCAGTACGAAGTGTACAGCGCGATTGTGAAAAAGATGAAAGGCAAAAGCATCACCATCCGCACCGTCGATTTGGGCGTGGACAAAAACCCCCGCTGGTTTGGTCAAAATTCCACCCCCAACGGCAGCCTCAACCCCGCGCTCGGTCTCACCGGCATCCGCCTGTGCCTCGCCGAACCGGTCATGTTCCGCACCCAAATGCGCGCCATCCTCCGCGCCGCCGCCCACGGCCCCGTGCGCATGATGTGGCCGATGATTACCTCCTTGTCCGAAGTGCGCCAATGCCTTATCCACCTAGACACCGCCCAACGCCAGCTCGCTGAACGCGGCGAAACCTTCGGCACCGTCAGCGTCGGCTGCATGATTGAAATCCCGTCTGCCGCCCTGACCGTCGGCAGCATCCTCAAACTCGTCGATTTCATCTCCATCGGTACCAACGACCTAATTCAATACATCTTATCCGTAGATCGCGGTGACGACAGCGTCAGCCACCTCTACCAGCCCGGCCACCCCGCCGTCCTCAAAATGCTGCAACACATCATCCGCACCGCCAACCGCATGGAAAAAAGCGTCTCCATATGCGGCGAAATGGCAGGCGACACCGCCTACACGCGGATGCTGCTGGGCATGGGGCTGCGCCGTTTCTCCATGAACCCCAACAACCTGCTGCCCGTCAAAAACATCATCCTGCACAGCAACACCGCCCTGCTCGAAACCGAAACCGCCAAAATCCTCCGCAGCGAAGACTCGGAAAAAACCGAAAAGCTGCTGAAATTGCTCAACAGCGCGGAACACGAAGAAGAGCGGCCGGAAGAAGACAGCCCGATAGCGCAGGCGTAAACAAGGTTTCTATAGTGGATTAACTTTAAATCAGGACAAGGCGACGAAGCCGCAGACAGTA
>JUNU01000416.1 GCA_001067655.1 Neisseria lactamica | reverse complement strand
TCAAAGAGAACGATTCTCTAAGGTGCTGAAGCACCAAGTGAATCGGTTCCGTACATCTGTACTGTCTGCGACTTCGTCGCCTTGTTCTGATTTAGTTAATCCACTATATGTTGCGGGTTCGGACGACCTTCGGGCTGTTTTCGCAATGTATTGTGTGAACTGTGTGTTCGGTATCTCGTTGGGCTGCCAAACCCGACTTTTGCTTTTTCAGACGACCTTATTTATCCAAACGCAGCAGCGGGCCGCCTGCTTTCTGTACCGCCGTTTGATAGGAGGGGTCTTTTTCAATGCGCTGCAAATAGGCGCGGATGTTGGGATAGTCCGCCAATCCGAAGCGGTCGGCGGCGGCTTGCAGCAGGTAACTCATCATGATGTCCGCGCCGCTGAGCCGGTTGTTAACCAGCCAGTCTTTGCCGCTTAATTCGTTTTCGACATAGACAAGATGCAGGGCGGCTTGCGGTTCGATAAAGCCGTTTTTGACGTTGCCGCTGATTTTGCGTGCGACGGGTTTGACGGAAAACGGCATGGGCGCGTTTTCTATTTTGCGGAACACCAGCCCGAGCAAAAGCAAGGGCATCAGCGAACCTTCGGCATAGTGCAGCCAGCGTTGGTAATGCCAGTAATCTTGGCTGCCGCGTTCGGGCATGAAGCGTCCGCCGCCGTAGGTTTGAATCAGGTAGTCGGTAATCGCGCCGCTTTCGTTGAGTACGAATCCGTCGTCGTCGATAACGGGGGACTTGCCCAGCGGGTGTACGGCTTTGAGTTCGTCAGGCGCGAGCAGGGTTTCGGGATGGCGCGCGTAGGTTTTGATTTGATACGGTGCACCGATGAGTTCGAGCAGCCAGACGATGCGCAAGGCGCGGGACTGTGCCAATACATGCAGGGTAATCATTAGGTTTTCCTCGGTGTGTGTATAGTGGATTAACTTTAAACCGGTACGGCGTTGCCTCGCCTTAGCTCAAAGA
>JUNU01000415.1 GCA_001067655.1 Neisseria lactamica | reverse complement strand
CAGTACAAATAGTACGGCAAGGCGAGGCAACGCCGTACTGGTTTAAATTTAATCTACTATAAATCATTTGTTCAATAAGGAGACATCATGAAACCTTCCTCAGATGAAAAGCTTAAATCAGCAGTCGAATTAGATTTGTTATTAGATGATTTTGTTTTAGAAAAAAAGAACGATTATTTAAAAAGATTATTTGAATTTCCTAGTGGAAAATGGGTTGAAATTAAATATTTTTTTGATTCTGATTATTACGACTCAAATTATCAGAATTCACATATTTCCGTATGCTGGTTGCCGGATACTGATGGAGATTATGATAACAACCGGATAATTGTATTTTTTGATAACAACGATTTGGTATCACAAGTAATATCTTTTAATATGAGAACCTTATGATACAAAACGTATAAATTGAACAATAACCTAATAAGGTCGTCTGAAATCAGTGGACTTCGCGCCAACAGTTTTCAGACGACCTTTTCATCACTTTATCTCAATCTACACTCAAATCAGGCAAACACCAGCTTGCCGCCCTCTTCTTTCACATGAATCGTGCTGTCGGGCGCGTATTTGCCTTCGAGCAGTGCTTTGGCCAGCGGGTTTTCGATTTCCGACTGGATAGCGCGTTTGAGTGGACGGGCGCCGTACACGGGGTCGAAACCGGCTTTGGCAATCAAATCCAAGGCGGCATCGTCCACTTTCAGGTGCAGGTGCTGCGCTTCCAAACGTTTTTCCAAGCCTTTGAGCTGGATTTTCGCGATGTTGCGGATATTCTCCTGATTCAGTCCGTGGAACACGACCACTTCGTCGATACGGTTGATCATTTCGGGGCGGAAGTAGGCTTTCACTTCTTCCATCACCGCTTCTTTCACGGCTTCGTAATCCTGCGTGCCCATTTGTTGAATGTGCTGGCTGCCGATGTTGGAAGTCATGACGATGACGGTGTTTTTGAAGTCCACGGTGCGGCCTTGCCCGTCGGTCAAACGACCGTCATCCAATACTTGCAACAGGATGTTGAACACGTCGGGATGCGCTTTTTCCACTTCGTCCAAAAGAATCACGCTATACGGTTTGCGGCGGACTTGTTCGGTCAGGTAGCCGCCTTCTTCGTAGCCGACATAACCCGGAGGCGCGCCGATGAGGCGGGCAACGGCATGTTTTTCCATGTATTCAGACATGTCGATACGGATGAGGTGGTCTTCGCTGTCGAACAGGAAGCCTGCCAAGGCTTTGCACAACTCGGTTTTACCCACGCCGGTCGGGCCTAGGAACAGGAAGCTGCCGTATGGTTTGTTCGGATCGGCAAGGCCGGAGCGGCTGCGGCGGATGGCGTCGGACACGGCGCGCACGGCTTCGTCTTGACCGACTACACGGCGGTGCAATACTTCTTCCATTTTCAACAGCTTGTCGCGTTCACCTTCCATCATTTTAGATACTGGGATGCCGGTCATACGCGATACGATTTCGGCCACTTCGTCTGCGCCGACTTCGGTACGGAAGAGTTTGTTTTGTTTTTTGCCGTCGGGGTTGCTTTCTGCCGCCTGCAACTGTGCGCCCAATTTCGGCAACTCGCCGTATTCGAGTTCAGACGCGCGGGCGAAGTCGCCTTGGCGTTTGGCCTGCTCGATTTTGACCTTGATGTCATCCATTTGTTTCTTGATGTCGGCGGTGCTGGAAGACGCGGCTTTTTCGGCTTTCCAGATTTCGTCCAAATCGGCGTATTCTTTTTGCAAGCCGTCGATTTCTTCGTCTATCAGTTCCAAACGTTTTTTGCTGGCGTCGTCGCTTTCTTTGGCAACGTGCATTTTTTCCATTTTGAGCTGGATAATGCGGCGGTCGAGTTTATCCATCTGCTCAGGCTTACTGTCCAGCTCCATTTTGATGCGGCTGGCGGCTTCATCAATCAAATCAATCGCTTTATCGGGTAGGAAGCGGTCGGTAATGTAACGGTCACTCAATTCCGCTGCGGCAACAATGGCGGGGTCGGTAATGTCGATGCCGTGGTGGATTTCATAACGCTCCTGCAAACCGCGCAGGATAGCGATGGTGTCTTCCACGCTGGGTTCGCCGACCAATACTTTTTGGAAGCGGCGTTCGAGTGCCGCGTCTTTTTCGATGTATTGGCGGTATTCATCCAAGGTGGTCGCGCCGATACAGTGCAGTTCGCCGCGCGCCAAAGCCGGTTTCAACATATTGCCCGCATCCATCGCGCCGTCGGTTTTGCCTGCGCCGACCAAAGTATGAATTTCGTCGATGAAAATCAGGGTGTTGCCGTCGTCTTTCGCCAAGTCGTTCAACACGCCTTTCAAGCGTTCTTCAAATTCGCCGCGGTATTTCGCGCCGGCAATCAATGCCGCCAAGTCCAAAACCAGCAGGCGTTTGTTGCGCAGGGATTCAGGCACTTCGCCATTGACGATACGCTGAGCCAAACCTTCGACGATAGCGGTTTTACCCACGCCCGGTTCGCCGATCAGCACGGGATTGTTTTTGGTGCGGCGTTGCAGCACCTGAATCGCACGGCGGATTTCGTCGTCGCGGCCGATAACAGGGTCGAGTTTGCCGTCGCGGGCGCGCTGGGTCAGGTCGAGCGTGTATTTTTTCAGCGCATCGCGTTGGTCTTCGGCATTGGCATCATTCACGTTTTGTCCTCCTCGTACCGCGTCAATCGCGGCGTTGATGTTTTGTTCGGTCGCGCCGGCTTCTTTCAGGATTTTGCCGGTCGCATCATTCTGCTGCACCAAGGCAAGCAGGAAAAGTTCGCTGGCGATATAGGCATCGCCGCGTTTGGTTGCCGCTTTGTCCATCAGGTTCAACACTGCCTGCAATTCGCGGCTGGGCAGAATATCGCCGCCCTGGCCGGACACTTTCGGCAGGCTGTTTAAATGCTGCTGCAAACGCTGTTTCACCTGCGGCACGTTCACACCCGCATGAGCCAAGAGCGCGGCGGCCCCGCTGTTTTGGTCGTCAAGCAGGGCTTTCAGCACAAAGCCCGCTTCCAGATAGCTGCTGTCCGCAGCCAATGCCAAACTCTGAGCTTCTGCAAGGGCTTGTTGGAATTTGGCGGTTAATTTGTCGAATCTCATCTTTTTGGTTTCCTTTGGTTAGAATTTCGTTACACCCAATATAGGCCCAAATGTGGATAACTCAATAGCAAAATTTTATTAGGATAGAAAATTTTCAATATCTATATGTTTTATATTGAAATTATTATTATAAAATCTGTGCATAACTTTTATTGTTCAAGTTCATAACAGATTGCCGACATAAAAAATAAAGACTTTCAAATTAGCAAAAAGGTCGTCTGAAAACATTTTCAGACGACCTTTGGGGCGACCAAATACTATCTAAACAATCTGTTCGCATAATGAGACCTTTGCAAAATTCCCCAAAATCCCCTAAATTCCCACCAAGACATTT
>JUNU01000414.1 GCA_001067655.1 Neisseria lactamica | reverse complement strand
TGTACTGTCTGCGGCTTCGTCGCCTTGTCCTGATTTAAAGTTAATCCACTATACTTTTCAGAAGCTGTTTGTATTTGCTCCACAAAAAATGTGTTTCAGACGACCTTTGGTGTCGGCCCCAATCCACATCAATACAATAATTTGCTAGGTTTTTGTTCGGCTTCGGACAACTCCACCGCGTTAAGCAGACTTAAATCCAAAGATGTTTCGGATATACAGGTTTCGCCAAACACATTGCAGTACGTCATGACGAGTTTCATGATGCCGCCGAATTTTTTCTCCGGCAGACTTGCCGACAGCTCGCGGATATCGCCAAACACGCTGCCGTATACTTCTCCCGAAGCCAGCATATCCAAGCCGTCGCCAACGATAACCAATTTGCCCACTGCATCAACGATAGCGCGTTCCGCCGCCTTATCAGACACGGACGACACTTGCAGGCGGATGTTTTTCGCCATGCCTTTGCCATGGTTGCGGATAGTCAATGCCAGCATCTCCGGCTGTTCTTCCACGCTTTGAAGGGAAGCATGCAAGACGGGATGGACTTTTTCCTGCTGTATCAATTTTTCCCTGCGCAGCCATTCGTTCTTTTTCCGCGCGATGACCGAAACCGCCGTCCATGCCAACCACACCAGCGCAACGGCGGAGACTGCGGTAACAACGGGCGCCAAATCAGCAAGATAGTCTTGGGGATTAAACCAAAGGCAGGCGGTCAGAAAGCCTGCAAAAAATATTACGACGTATAAAATCGGCGCGAAACGGCTTTGAATCGTAGCATGCATAGATTTTCCTGTTTGTGGCACAAAGGTCGTCTGAAACCGGACTGCCGCGTTTATCGCCATACAGCCGGAATTTCGGATGGCATTCTAACGTAAACCGTATTTTTCGGCGCAATTGAATAACAAGCGGTAACAGTTGAGAAATATACGGCACTTTGCCTCCAGTTCCTAGGCAGGCTCAACCCGTTTTCAGACGACCTCTTTCAGGCATTTGCCCGCTTCACACAGGAAAGCGGATCCGGCCTCATCCGCCCCTGATCAAGAGTTTTAATTGTTGAATATCAATCAATTAGATACATTATTTCACGCCGATATAAAACTTTTTCAATTTGTTGACAGTCTGTTACAATGCACTACTTCCGAACGGCGGCAAACCGTCCGTCATTCAAATTCAGAAAGGCTTTTATGGATAACAACTTTACCGAATCGCTGCACCAATTGGTTCAGAAAATCAATGATCCGATGTGGACAGGGCTGGTGTATGTCCTGTTGGGTGCAGGGCTGTTTTTCACGGTTGCCACCGGTTTCGTACAATTTCGCCTGCTCGGACGCAGTATCAAAGAAATGCTCGGCGGCCGCAAACAAGGCGATGACCCGCACGGTATTACGCCGTTTCAGGCTTTCGTTACCGGACTTGCCAGCCGTGTAGGTGTGGGCAACATCGCGGGTGTAGCGATTGCCATCAGCAGCGGCGGACCGGGCGCGGTATTTTGGATGTGGATCACCGCATTAATCGGTATGAGCTCGGCGTTTGTCGAATCTTCGCTGGCGCAGTTGTTCAAAATCCGCGATTACGACAACCATCATTTCCGCGGCGGTCCTGCTTACTATATTACCCAAGGTTTGGGTCAGAAATGGTTGGGTATCGTATTTGCATTGAGCCTGATTTTCTGCTTCGGATTCGTTTATGAAGCCGTTCAAACCAACACCATCGCCGTAACCGCCAAAGCCGCATGGGGCTGGGACGAACATGCGGTCGGCGTCGCATTGGTCATCATGACTGCGCCGATTATTTTCGGCGGTATCCGCCGTGTTTCCCGCTTCGCCGAAATGCTTGTCCCGCTGATGGCGACTTTATATCTGCTGATGGCGCTCTACATCATCATCACCAACATCAGCCTGATTCCTCATGTCTTCGGTCAGATTTTCGACAGCGCGTTCAACTTTAAAGCAGCCGGCGGCGGCCTGCTCGGCGGTTTGATTTCGCAAACTATGATGATCGGTATCAAACGCGGTCTGTACTCCAATGAAGCAGGTCAAGGTTCTGCGCCTAACGCCGCCGCAGCCGCCGAAGTCAAACACCCTGTTTCCCAAGGTATGATTCAAATGCTGGGCGTATTCGTCGATACGATTATTGTATGTTCCTGCACGGCGTTTATCGTTTTGGTTTACCAACAACCTTACGGCAATTTGAACGGCGCAGAGCTGACCCAAGCAGCGATTATCAGCCAAGTCGGTGCATGGGGCGCGGATTTCTTGGCAATCATTCTGTTTATGTTTGCCTTCTCTACCGTCATCGGCAACTATGCCTATGCCGAGTCCAATGTGCAGTTCATCAAAAACCATTGGCTGTTGACTGCCCTTTTCCGTATGCTCGTTTTGGGCTGGGTGTATTTCGGCGCAGTCGCCAACGTGCCGCTGGTTTGGGATATGGCGGATATGGCAATGGGTACGATGGCATGGATCAACCTTGTCGCCATCCTGCTCCTCTCTCCGCTTGCCTTCCTACTGTTGAGGGACTACACGGCGAAACTGAAAATGGGCAAAGACCCTGTCTTCAAACTTTCCGAACATCCGGGTTTGAAACGCAAAATCAAATCCGATATTTGGTAAAGCCATAGCCCGGTTAAAAAGGTCGTCTGAAATACCATGTAGTATTTCAGACGACCTTTTGCTTTTTACCGAAAATATTTAATGCAATGACGGCTCGATCTTAGCTTTATCTTCCCAAACCAATCTGTTCCACCCTATCCGCAAACCCTTTATTTCAGAAGCCTGTATCTCCCTATCGATTCCCGTTACAATACCGTCCGATAAACCCAAAAATCTCAACAAGATAGCCCCAATCATGAACGCCTCACAACGCGAACGCTTCGTCAAACGCTGGCTCAACTCCTACGAACGCTACCGCTACCGCCGCCTCATACACGCCGTCCGGCTCGGACTTGCCGTACTGTTCGCCACCCTGCTCGCCAAACTTCTCCACCTCCAACACGGCGAATGGATAGGCATGACCGTATTCGTCGTACTCGGCATGCTCCAATTTCAAGGCGCGATTTACTCCAAAGCCGTCGAACGCATGCTCGGTACGGTCATCGGTTTGGGCGCGGGTTTGACCGTATTGTGGCTCAACCAGCACTACTTCCATGGCGGCATTCTTTTCTACTTGACCGTCGGCACTGCCAGCGCAGCAGCAGGTTGGGCGGCAGTCGGCAAAAACGGCTACGTCCCCATGCTTGCCGGACTGACCATGTGCATGCTCATCGGCGACAACAGCAACAACTGGCTCGACAGCGGCCTTATGCGCGCCATGAACGTCCTGATCGGCGCCGCCATCGCCATCGTTTCCGCAAAACTCCTCCCCCTGCGTTCCACGCTCATGTGGCGGTTTATGCTTGCCGACAACCTGACCGAATGCGGCAAAATGATTGCCGAAATCAGCAACGGCAAACGCATGACCCGCGAGCGACTGGAGCAAAACATGGTCAAAATGCGCCAAATCAACGCCCGCATGGTCAAAAGCCGCAGCCACCTCGCCGCCACATCAGGGGAAAGCCACATCAGCCCCGCCATGATGGAAGCCATGCAGCACGCCCATCGCAAAATCGTCAACACCACCGAGCTGCTCCTCACCACCGCCGCCAAGCTGCAAGCCCCCACCCTCAACGAACACGAAATCCGCCTCCTCGACCGCCATTTCAACCGCCTCCAACGCGACCTGCGCCTGACCGTCCGCCTCATCAAAGGCCACTACGCCCGCCGCATCCGCATCGACACCTCCATCAATCCCGAGCTGGGCAAACTCGCCGCCCGCCTCCATTACGAATGGCAAGGCTTCCTCTGGCTCAGCACCAATATGCGCAACGAAATCTCCGCACTCGTCATCCTCCTGCAACGCAGCCGCCGCAAGTGGCTGGACAAACACGAACTCCAACGCCTGCGTGAACACCTGCGCGAAACCCGCGAAGGCGATTTGGAAGAAGAGGTCGTCTGAAAACCAGCCCTTTCAAAAAAACCGCAGCATACACAGAAACTCAAAAACAGATTCAGCCAGACAACCCGCCAAGATTTTTCGAGAAACTCGGCACCTGCGCTCAAGAGGGAAACACAGCTAAAAAAGTCAAAGCGGCTAAAAAAGAAGAGTTAAAAAGAAAGCAGAACAAAAACCAAGATTTCAGACGACCCCAAACCCTGCCCGTTCCGCAAAAAAAGGAAAAACGTATGGACTACCCCGCCCTGCTCGCCGTCCTGCAACAACACGCCAACCCCGAACGCGCCGTGCCGATGCAGGCATATATGAAACACCGTTTCGTCTATTTCGGCATCGGCAAACCCGAACTTGCCCGCCTGTGCCGCCCGTTTTTCAAAGACGCCGCCAAACAGCCGGTCGATTGGGATTTTGTGCGCCGCTGCTGGGACGACCCGCACCGCGAATTGCAATACGCCGCGCTCGAATATCTGAAAAAAATGCAGCAGCACCTGACCCCGCAGGACATCCCGCGTTTGCAAACGCTGATTACCGAAAAATCATGGTGGGACAGCGCCGACGTACTCGACCGCATTGTCGGCGACATCGCCCTGCGCCACCCCGAAGTCAACAACGTCCTATTGGCATGGAGCACGGACGACAACATCTGGCTGCGCCGCGTCTCCATCAACCACCAACTGCTCCGCAAACAACGCACCGACACCGCGCTACTGGAAAAAATCATCTGCAACAATCTGGGGCAAAAAGAATTTTTCATCAACAAAGCCATCGGCTGGGCATTGCGCGATTACAGCAAAACCAACCCCGAATGGATACAAGGCTTTATCGATCGTCACCGGCACAAAATGGCCAAACTGAGCCTGCGCGAAGCGGGGAAATATCTGCCGCCGAAGGTCGTCTGAAAATGTGAACTTCAACGAAGTTAAACAAAGTTTCTACATAACTAAAATGAGACCTTTGCAAAATTCCCCAAAATCCCCTAAATTCCCACCAAGACATTT
>JUNU01000413.1 GCA_001067655.1 Neisseria lactamica | reverse complement strand
ATCGGTTCCGTACTATCTGTACTGTCTGCGGCTTCGTCGCCTTGTCCTGATTTACATTTAATCCACTATAAGGCAGGATGTCGGATACGTTTTGCTTTTAAATGGAAATGCCGCATCCCAAGAGGTCGTCTGAAAACATCACATCAAGCAAAAAACAAAAAAAGCGCGAACCTTGCGATTCGCGCTTTTTTCAGACGGCCTCAATTATTTCTTGTCGTCTTTTACTTCTTCAAAGTCGGCATCTACCACGTCGTCGTCTTTCTTGGCGGAAGACGGTTCGGCTTGTGCGCTTTCGCCTGCTTGGGCTTCGGCTTGCGCTTGTGCGTAAACCATTTCGCCCAGTTTTTGGCTGGCTGCGCCCAGTGCTTCGGCTTTGGCATCGATGGCGGCTTTGTCGTCGCCTTTCACGGCTTCTTCGGCTTCTTTCAACGCGGCTTCGATTTTTTCTTTCTCGGCTGCGTCGAGTTTGTCGCCGTAGTCGGCCAAAGATTTTTTCACGGAGTGAATCAGGGCTTCGGCTTGGTTGCGGGAAGCGACCAATTCAGTCAGTTTTTTATCTTCTTCAGCGTTGGCTTCGGCATCTTTCACCATGCGTTCGATTTCTTCTTCACTCAGGCCTGAAGAACCTTGGATGGTGATGTTGGCTGCTTTGCCGGTGCCTTTGTCTTTGGCGGAAACGTGCAGGATACCGTTGGCGTCAATGTCGAAGGTTACTTCGATTTGCGGCATGCCGCGCGGTGCGGGTGCGATGTCGCCCAAGTTGAACTGACCCAAAGATTTGTTGGCGGAAGCGCGTTCGCGTTCGCCTTGCAGTACATGGATGGTTACTGCGCTTTGGTTGTCTTCGGCGGTAGAGAACACTTGCGACGCTTTGGTCGGGATGGTGGTGTTCTTCTGAATCAGCTTGGTCATCACGCCGCCCATGGTTTCGATACCCAAGGACAGAGGGGTTACGTCCAGCAGCAATACGTCGCTGCGGCCGCCGCTCAATACTTCGCCTTGAATCGCTGCGCCTACGGCAACGGCTTCGTCAGGGTTCACGTCTTTGCGCGGTTCTTTGCCGAAGAAGTCTCTCACGGCTTCTTGTACTTTCGGCATACGGCTTTGACCGCCGACCAAAATCACGTCGTCGATGTCGCTGGTACTCAAGCCGGCATCTTTCAATGCAATTTTGCAAGGCTCGATAGAGCGGGCAATCAGGTCTTCAACCAAGCTTTCAAATTTGGCGCGGGTGATTTTCATGGCCAAGTGTTTCGGGCCGGTTGCGTCCATGGTGATGTACGGCAGGTTGATTTCAGTTTGCTGGCCGCTGGACAATTCGATTTTGGCTTTTTCGGCAGCTTCTTTCAGGCGTTGCAATGCCATCACGTCTTGTTTCAAATCAATGCCTTGTTCTTTTTTGAACTCGGCGATGATGTAATCGATGAGGCGTTGGTCGAAGTCTTCGCCGCCCAAGAAAGTGTCGCCGTTGGTTGCCAATACTTCGAATTGTTTGTCGCCGTCGAGGTTGGCGATTTCGATGATGGAAATATCGAAGGTACCGCCGCCCAAGTCATATACGGCTACTTTGCGGTCTTTGTTGTCGCCTTTGTCCATACCGAATGCCAACGCGGCTGCGGTCGGCTCGTTAATGATGCGTTTTACGTCCAAACCGGCGATGCGGCCCGCGTCTTTGGTGGCTTGACGTTGGCTGTCGTTGAAGTAGGCCGGAACGGTAATCACGGCTTCGGTTACTTTTTCGCCCAAGTAAGATTCGGCGGCTTCTTTCATTTTACGCAGGACTTCTGCGGAAACTTGCGGCGGAGACAGCTCTTTGCCTTGCGCTTTTACCCATGCGTCGCCGTTGTTGGCTTTGATGATTTCGAAAGGCATGGATTCGATGTCGCGTTGGACTTCTTTGTCTTCAAATTTATGACCGATCAAACGTTTGACAGCGTAGATGGTGTTTTTAGCGTTGGTTACGGCTTGGCGTTTCGCCGGTGCGCCGACGAGGACTTCGCCGCCGTCCAGATAAGCGACGACAGACGGCGTAGTGCGTGCGCCTTCTGCGTTTTCAATAACTTTGGTTTGACCGTTTTCAGAGATGGATACACAAGAGTTGGTTGTACCTAAGTCGATACCGATTACTTTTGCCATATTGATGTTGCTCCTAAAAAGATTTTTCTAAATTAATAATTGTGTGGAACATTTTGTTCCGTTGACCTGTAAATAAGGTTGCCCGATATTTTTTCAAGGGCTTTGTTGAAATTTTTTTTATATAAAATTCAACAAGCTAAACTATTTATCCACAGGACGGTATTTTGTTTTTCAGACGACCTTGTCTTTATTTTCCGATTGAGCATCATCGGAATGATTTTCCAAAAGCGGGATTGGGGCTTGAGGGGCGGGAAAGGGTCGTCTGAAAATTTTATGCTTGATAAACTTTATCAAGCGGTGCCTTCAGGATTCTTGTTTCGCCACGACAACCATTGCGGGACGTAATACGCGGTCGGACAGGGTGTAGCCTTTTTTCATGACGCTGACGATGGTGTTCGGCTCTTGCTCGCTGACGACCGCCTGCATTGCTTGATGTTGGTGCGGGTCGAGTTTGTCGCCGGGCTGCGGGTTGATTTCTTTGATGTGCGTGGCGTCAAACGCTTTTTGCAATTCGTTCAGCGTCATTTGCACGCCCATTTTCAGCGCGTCGAAATTGCCGCTTTGGTCGAGTAGCGCCATCTCGAGATAGTCTTTGACCGGCAGCATTTCGGCGGCGAATTTTTGTCCGGCAAACTTGTGCGTATCAGCGATTTCCTGTTGATGGCGGCGGCGCAGGTTTTGCTCGTTCGCCAAGCCGCGCAATTCGCTGTCTTTCAACTGCCCTTCCAACTCGGCGATACGCGCCTGCAATTCTTCGTAAGTCGGCGGTTCGGCAGCTTCGGGCTGTTCGGTATTGGGGGATTGGGCGGCTTCTGCGTTTACCGCCTCTTCGGTTTCATGTTGATATTGTTCGTGATGTTCGCTCATTTCATGCATCCTTTGGAATGGTTTGAATCGAATGCTACTTTATATAAGGTCGTCTGAAAAAACTTCAAGCACATGGAAACCATCATAAGCATATTCCGCAATGCGCTATCGCAAATCGTTGATAAAAGGTAAGATACGCCGATACCTTCCTATTTTCAGACGACCCCCGACATGAAAAAAGACCACCTGAACACAACCGATTTCAACCTCTGGCACACCATCCGCGAAGAAACCGCAGCCGCAGCCGCTGCCGAACCGATGCTGGCGAGCTTTTTGCACCAAACCGTGTTGCGCCACGACTCGCTCGATTCCGTCCTTGCCTACCACCTTTCCAGCAAACTCGGCAGCCCGATTATGGACGTGCGCGCCCTGTTTGAAATTTACCAGCAGGCATTGGGCAGCGACGCGCGCATCAGCAACTGCGTCGAAGCCGATTTGAAAGCCATTTACGAACGCGACCCCGCCTGCGACGAATATTCGCTGCCGCTCTTGTATTTCAAAGGTTTCCACGCCATTCAGGCGCACCGCATCAACCACTGGCTCTACCAAAACGGCCGCAAAACGCTGGCGTATTTCCTGCAAAACCGTATGTCGGAAGTGTTCGGTGTCGATATCCACCCCGCTGCCCGTTTCGGTCATGGGCTGATGCTCGACCACGCCACCGGTTTCGTGGCCGGCGAGACCGCCGTGTTGGGCAACAATATTTCCATCCTGCACGGCGTAACGCTCGGCGGCTCGGGCAAGGAAGGCGGCGACCGCCATCCGAAAATCGGCGACGGCGTGATGATTGGCGCGAACGCTTCGATATTGGGCAACATCCGCATCGGCGACAATTCCAAAATTGGAGCAGGCAGTGTGGTCGTTGCGGACGTACCGTCGTCAATCACCGTCGTCGGCGTGCCTGCCAAACCGGTGGGGCGTTCGGTTAAAACCCCGTCGGCAGACATGGACCAGAGTTTGCAGGGAACGGCGATGGATTTTGTGATTTGAACCGAATCGCCCGATTAAGACCGCAGATATAGTGGATTAACTTTAAACCAGTACGGCGTTGCCTCGCCTTAGCTCAAATAGAACGATTCTCTAAGGTGCTGAAGCACCAAGTGAATCGGTTCCGTACTATCTG